>NZ_JBGLYM010000020.1:0-129056 GCF_047303955.1 Pseudomonas sp. Pseusp88
GCGTGGAATCGGGCGGGGGGGATGTCAGTAAGTATGGGTACTGAGACCCAGAAGGTGGCTCAAGCTGGACACCTTGAATGGTTAAGGAAAGCTAAAGCCGCTACCGCTGGTAGCACCCAGGCGGCGGTGGCGAGTGAATTTGCGGCGGCCTCGAAAGGTTTGATTTTACGGACGGTGACGTGGGCGACATTGGGCGCTGTTGCGGCGGCGCTTGAGGCTTGGCAGATTTCCAAAGAGGTTGATGCCGCCACCAGCGAAGAAGAGAAAACGTTGCTTACATGGAAGGCTCGTAGTGTGCTCGGAATGTCGTTCGTTGCTGGCGTACAAACTATCGGCGCAGGCCTCGGCTATTGGTTCGGCTTCTCCTGGATCATGTCCAGTCCGGTGATCGTTATCTTGGCCCTGCTCGGCATCGCCTATCTGATGATCACCATGGCCGCCAACCGCCTCAAGCGCGAAGGGTTGCGGCTGTGGCTGTACCGTTGCCGCTGGGGGCGTGGCGCAGACCCGAAATGGCAGGGTGATGCAGGTCACGCCCGGCAGATGCGGGTGCTGCTGGAAACCCTGCAACGACCGACCGTGCTGGGCAGGGCCTTGTATTACGGCGGCGGCAGTACCCCACGACAAAACCTCGGCTTCTGGGTGCAAATCCAGTTACCTGTAATGTTGGCGGGCAAAGAAGTGACCGTTCAATCCGCCATGGTCGATCGAAACTATTTTTCCAGGGATGAACTGCAACCGACCCGCAACGGCTTTTACGAACAGTTCCTTAACGGCAACTGGATCGATCCGAAACAGCTTGGCGAGCTGCCCGATGCGCCGGGAAATAAAATCAACCCCGCAGACTTCGCTTACACCGGCACAGAACAGCACCGCCTTTGGCAAGTGTGGATCAACACCTCGATAGCCAATCCGATCCTGGAAATGGAGGTTGAGTATCCGAACGGCGTGCTGTGTCGCGAAGACTTGCGCGGTTATATCTTTCGCCTGGCGCTTGAGTGGGCCACCGGCGAGGCCGACCGGGCCAATAACGCGTTTAACGGTGAGTTAAAGGAAGAAGACGGCATCGTGCTGGCCCACCAAAGCACCCAGCTCTTGACATTGGCCGTTCCGGAATAAATGACTCAATGAACGCTAAGCTATTTAACTTTAATAAATCCCTTGAGCTGCCACCGCAGCTGCAATGGAAGTTTGCCCATGAACCGGAGTTGTTGGGCTGGACGATACGGGCGCGCAATTACAATACGTTTGTGGCCAATTGTATGTTTGTATGTGTGTCGCTAATGATAGCGGGGGGGGCGTATCTCGTATATTCATTTCCTGCGCCAGGTGAAGGCTATTTGGCAAGGGTTTTGGTCAGTCTGTGTTTTTATCTGATCATATCATTAGCGCTTATAAGTATGACTCACCAGAAAATGAATTTCGCCTACCGCTTCACTCAATCTGGCGTGGAGTATTGTAAGTGGAAGGACTTTCCCAAATGGGTGCTGACATTTTTGAAGTGGCTTACCGGCATCACTGCCATTGTCTTTATCTTTCTGGCAACCATCGACCCGGCTTTTTTGATTGGTGCGTTGATAGGGCCAGGGGGGGGGGATTAATATATCTTTCCATGGCTCACTCGAAGAGTTATCAGGAAATGCACACCCAGTATCATCACTACGCATATAAATGGGCAGAACTCACGCAACTAGCCATCGCTACCAACAGAGAGGTTGTTGATTTAAAGTACAGTGTTACGATGGAGGGTGATGACTACAAAACCAACTGGAATCTTAATGTTTTCTGCAAGCGCAAACAAAAAGAGCGCGTAGCTGAATTCATTAAACCGTACCTGTCTCCCGACGTACCCTTCATCAGGGCCAAGGTTAACGTTCCGATGAGTACCGACTGACGTGTTCTGTATGGGGAGCTTGCAGCGCTATTTTATTGTCCGTCACCGCATGGCGCTGCTCGGCATCGCCTATTTGATGATCACCATGGCCGCCAACCGCCTCAAGCGCGAAGGGCTGCGGCTGTGGCTGTACCGTTGCCGCTGGGGGCGTGGCGCCGATCCGAAATGGCAAGGTGATAAAGGCCATGCCCGGCAGATGCGGGTGCTGCTGGAAACCCTGCAACGACCGACCGTGCTGGGCAGGGCCTTGTATTACGGCGGCGGCAGTACCCCACGACAAAACCTCGGCTTCTGGGTACAAATCCAGTTGCCTGTAATGTTGGCGGGCAAAGAAGTGACCGTTCAATCCGCCATGATCGATCGAAATTATTTTTCCAGGGATGAACTGCAACCGACCCGCAGCGGCTTTTACGAACAGTTCCTTAACGGCAACTGGATTGATCCGAAACAGCTCGGCGAGCTGCCCGATGCGCCGGCAAATAAAATCAACCCCGCAGACTTCGCTTACACCGGCACAGAACAGCACCGCCTTTGGCAAGTGTGGATCAACACCTCGATAGCCAATCCGATCCTGGAAATGGAGGTTGAGTACCCGAACGGCGTGCTGTGTCGCGAAGATTTGCGCGGTTATATCTTTCGCCTGGCGCTTGAGTGGGCCACCGGCGAGGCCGACCGGGCCAATAACGCGTTTAACGGTCAGTTAAAGGAAGAAGACGGCATCGTGCTGGCCCACCAAAGCACCCAGCTCTTGACATTGGCCGTTCCGGAATAAATGACTCAATGAACGCTAAGCTATTTAACTTTAATAAGCCCCTTAATCTGCCGCCGCAGCTGAAGTGGAAATTTGCTCATGAGCCGGAGTTGTTAGGCTGGACGATACGGGCTCGCAATTACAACACGTTTGTGGCCAACTGCATGTTTGCATTTATGTCGGTGGTAATAATGGGGGCGTCGTATGTTGTCTATAGCCCTCCTGCGCCGGACGAAAGTTTTTTGTCTGAAATCTCCGTCAGTCTGGGGTTTTACATATTGTTTTCACTCGTAACGGCCAGCATGACCCACCAACGAATGAATTTCGCCTATCGTTTTACTCAATCCGGGGTGGAGTATTGTGAGTGGAAGGACTTTCCCAAATGGGTGCTGACATTTTTGAAATGGCTTACCGGCATCACTGCCATTGTCTTTATCTTTCTGGCAACCATCGACCCGACCTTTTTGATTGGTGCATTGGTAGGGCCGGGAGGCATGGGCTTGATGTATCTCTCGATGGCGCATTCGAAGAGCTATCAGGAAATGCATACCCAATATCATCACCATGAATTTAAGTGGGAGGAATTTACTCAGCTCGCTATCGCGACCAATAGGGAGGTTGTCGATTTAAAGTTTAGTGTTTTAATGGAAGGTGAGCAGTATAAAACCCTTGGCAGCCTTAATGTTTTTTGCAGGCGCAAGCAAAAAGAACACGTAGCTGAATTCATTAAACCGTATCTGTCTCCCGACGTACCCTTCATCAGGGCCAAGGTCAACGTTCCGATGAGTACCGACTGACGTGTTCTGTATGGGGAGCTTGCAGCGCTATTTTATTGTCCGTCACCGCATGGCGCTCCTCGGCATCGCCTATCTGATGATCACCATGGCCGCCAACCGCCTCAAGCGCGAAGGGCTGCGGCTGTGGCTGTACCGTTGCCGCTGGGGGCGTGGCGCAGACCCGAAATGGCAGGGTGATGCAGGTCACGCCCGGCAGATGCGGGTGCTGCTGGAAACCCTGCAACGACCGACCGTGCTGGGCAGAGCCCTGTATTACGGCGGCGGCAGTACCCCACGACAAAACCTCGGCTTCTGGGTACAAATCCAGTTACCTGTAATGTTGGCGGGCAAGGAAGTGACCGTTCAATCCGCCATGATCGATCGAAACTATTTTTCCAAGGATGAACTGCAACCGACCCGCAGCGGCTTTTACGAACAGTTCCTTAACGGCAACTGGATCGATCCGAAACAGCTCGGCGAGCTGCCCGATGCGCCGGCAAATAAAATCAACCCCGCAGACTTCGCTTACACCGGCACAGAACAGCACCGCCTTTGGCAAGTGTGGATCAACACCTCGATAGCCAATCCGATCCTGGAAATGGAGGTTGAGTATCCGAACGGCGTGCTGTGTCGCGAAGATTTGCGCGGCTATATCTTTCGCCTGGCGCTTGAATGGGCCGCGGGCGAGGCCGACCGGGCCAATAACGCGTTTAACGGTGAGTTAAAGGAAGAAGACGGCATCGTGCTGGCCCACCAAAGCACCCAGCTCTTGACATTGGCCGTTCCGGAATAAATGACTCAATGAACGCTAAGCTATTTAACTTTAATAAACCCCTTGACCTGCCACCGCAGCTGCAATGGAAGTTTGCCCATGAACCGGAGTTGTTGGGCTGGACGATACGGGCGCGCAATTACAATACGTTTGTGGCCAATTGCATGTTTGCGTTTATGGCCGCGCTAACGTTAGGGGGTTCGTTTTTTCTGTACTCAGTATACGAGGGAATGAGTCAGCCCTTACGAACATTGTCTTGCGTTTTTTTTTCGCACTCATGCTATTCACGCTTCTCAGCGTAACCCACCAACGAATGAACTTCGCCTACCGCTTTACTCAATCCGGGGTGGAGTGTTGCGAATGGAAAGATTTCCCCGATTGGATGCTGACGTTTTTAAAATGGTTTACCGGTGTCGCCGCGATTATCTTTATCTCTCTGGCAACTGTTGACCCGACTTTTTTGATTGGTGCGTTGGTAGGGCCTGGGGGGATGGGTTTGATGTATCTCTCCATGGCCAACTCCAAGAGCTATCGGGAAATGCACACCCAATACCATCATCTAGACTACGAATGGAAAGACTTTACACAGCTGGCCATTGCAACCAACAGAGAAGTGGTTGACATGCAATTTACTCTTTTTGATAAGCGCCTCGGACGAATAGTCAGCTGGAATCAGAATATTTTTTGCCAGCGAAGACAAAAAGAGCGCGTAGCTGAATTCATTAAACCGTATCTGTCTCCCGACGTACCCTTCATCAGGGCCAAGGTTAACGTACCAATGAGTACAGACTAATCCCGGCCCTACCAAAAATCCTGCAGCGCCCCAGTGTGATGGGCAGGGCCGTGCAGTACTCAGGTCACCGCAACCCGAGAGCCTCGACAGGTTTCTGGGTACAGATCCAGTTACACGCCGGCCTGGCGGGCATGGCCGTGGGCCTGCAAGCGGCGATATTCGAAAACATGCATTTATCCGGGCAGGATCGTCAGGTCACGAACAAACATGTTTACCACCAGTTCCTACAAGGCAATTGGGTCGACCCTGCGCAACTCGGCATATCGTTCGAGCGAGGCTCGCCCGCGAAGGCCTCGATGCGGTTTGGTTGACGCAATGCGTCGTTTCTTTCGCGGGCAAGCCTCGCTCCCACAGGTTGGGCTTTTGGCGGTTTGACACAAATAACCCCGCTCGCCCCATATCCGTGCAACCCTTGCACCGTACCCTTTCGGCTGGCGCGATTTTGGTGCTGTGCTTAGCTGAGCGGGCAGTACTAACGCCGCTGGCGCCGGACTTTGCCGAGTGGCATAAGTCTTGCGCGGTTCGATTACCGTCCAGGCCGCAGGAGGCACGCCGTGTCGATTCATATTGCCTTGCACCATGTCACGCATTACCGCTACGAACGTGCGGTTGAACTGGGTCCGCAGATCGTGCGCCTGCGTCCGGCTGCCCATAGTCGTACCCGGGTGTTGTCGTATTCGCTGAAGGTGCTGCCGGAAAACCATTTCATCAACTGGCAGCAGGATCCCCAGGGCAATTACCTGGCGCGTCTGGTATTCCCGGAAAAAACCAAAGAGCTGCGCGTCGAGGTCGATCTGGTCGCCGAGATGGCGGTGTTCAACCCGTTCGACTTTTTCCTCGAGCCCTATGCCGAGAAAATCCCCTTTACCTACGCCAGCGAAGAACAACGTGAGCTGGCGCCGTACCTGGAAAAACTGCCGCTGACGCCGAAGTTTGCGGCTTATCTGGACAGCATTGACCGCGAGCCGCTGCCGGCCATTGATTTCCTGGTGGCGCTGAACCAGCGCCTCAGCCAGGACATCGAGTACCTGATTCGCATGGAGCCGGGTGTACAGACCCCGGAGTTCACCCTTGATAACGCTTCCGGTTCCTGCCGCGATTCGGCGTGGCTGCTGGTGCAGTTGCTGCGCCATATGGGCATGGCTGCGCGTTTCGTTTCCGGCTACTTGATCCAGCTGAAGGCTGACGTCGAAGCCCTGGACGGACCGTCCGGCACCGATGTCGACTTCACGGACCTGCACGCCTGGTGCGAGGTGTACTTGCCCGGCGCAGGTTGGGTGGGCCTGGATGCGACATCCGGGCTATTCGCCGGTGAGGGGCATATTCCCCTGGCCTGTAGTCCGGAGCCGTCTTCGGCGGCGCCGATCAGTGGGTTGGTCGAGCCGTGCGAGACCGAATTCAGCCACGAAATGTCGGTGGAGCGAATCTGGGAGGCGCCCCGCGTCACCAAACCTTACACCGACGCGCAGTGGGCCGAGATCCAGGCCCTGGGCCATCAGATTGATGCCGATCTGAAAGCGGACGACGTGCGCCTGACCATGGGCGGCGAGCCAACGTTCGTGTCCATTGATGACCGCGACGGCGCCGAATGGAACACCGCTGCCCTCGGCCCGCGCAAACGCGCCCTGTCGGCCGATCTGTATCTGCGTATGCGCAAGCATTACGCGCCCCACAGCATCGTGCACTTCGGCCAGGGCAAGTGGTATCCCGGCGAGCAGTTGCCGCGCTGGTCGCTGAACTGTTTCTGGCGCAAGGACGGCGAGCCGGTCTGGCGCAATGACGCGCTGATTGCCGACGAAACCCAGGACTACGGTGCTACCGGTGAACTGGCGGGGCGTTTCCTGCGCAGCGTGGCCGAGCGCCTGAAGCTCCCGGCACGCTTTGTGTTTCCGGCCTACGAAGACAATTTCTATTACCTGTGGCGTGAAGGCGCCTTGCCGTCAAACGTCACGGC
The DNA here is from genome assembly GCF_047303955.1 of Pseudomonas sp. Pseusp88. Classification (NCBI taxonomy): domain Bacteria; kingdom Pseudomonadati; phylum Pseudomonadota; class Gammaproteobacteria; order Pseudomonadales; family Pseudomonadaceae; genus Pseudomonas; species Pseudomonas sp. Pseusp88. The sequence continues at coordinate 6,941 of NZ_JBGLYM010000020.1, forward strand.
CGAAGATCCGCGCCTGAGCGACGAGATGGAGCGCGAGCGCCTGCGCAAGGTGTTCAATCAGGGGCTGGACAAGGTGGTCGGCCAGGTCCTGCCGTTGGCGCGCACTGCGGCCGGGGATCGCTGGCAGAGCGGTCGCTGGTACCTGCGTGATACCCATTGCCGTCTGGTGCCGGGTGACTCGGCGCTGGGCTATCGCCTGCCATTGGCGTCGCAGCCGTGGGTCAAGGCAGCGGAATATCCGTATATCCATCCGAACGACCTTAATCAGGATTTTCCTGAGCTGCCCGGCAGCGATCTGGTGCGCACGCATCTGGACGGTTTGCCGGAGTACGTCGAAGGTGTGGCCGAGGCTGTCCCGTTGGTCGACGAATCCGCCGACTGGCTGACCCGCACGGCGTTGTGCTGCGAAGCACGTAACGGCCGCCTGTACCTGTTTATGCCGCCTCTGCAAAAGCTCGAGGAATACCTGGAACTGGTGGCCGCCATCGAGGCCACCGCCGAAGAGCTGAAGTGCCCGATCCTGCTGGAAGGCTACGAGCCGCCCCACGATCCGCGCCTGTCCAACTTCCGGGTGACTCCGGATCCTGGCGTCATTGAAGTCAACGTGCAGCCGTCTGCCAACTGGGACGAACTGGTTGAACGCACCGAATTCCTCTATGAACAGGCCCGTCTGACGCGCCTGACCACCGAGAAATTCATGATCGACGGGCGCCATACCGGCACCGGCGGCGGCAACCACTTCGTCCTTGGCGGGGCAACGCCTGGGGATTCACCGTTCCTGCGTCGTCCGGACCTGCTACGCAGCCTGCTCAGCTACTGGCATAACCACCCGTCGCTTTCGTACCTGTTCTCCGGGCTGTTTATCGGCCCGACGTCCCAGGCACCGCGTATCGACGAAGCGCGCAACGATTCGTTGTACGAACTGGAAATCGCCTTCGCCCAGATGCCCAAGGCCGGCGACACCGTCGCGCCATGGCTGGTTGACCGGCTGCTGCGCAACCTGCTGATCGACGTGACGGGTAACACGCACCGCGCCGAGTTCTGCATCGACAAGCTGTATTCGCCTGACGGCGCCACCGGGCGCCTGGGCCTGCTTGAGTTGCGTGCGTTCGAAATGCCGCCCCATGCCCGCATGAGCCTGGCCCAGCAACTGTTGCTGCGCGCCTTGGTCGCGCGGTTCTGGCGTGAACCCTATGCGCCGCCGAAGCTGGCCCGCTGGGGCACCGAGTTGCATGACCGCTTTATGCTGCCGCATTTCATCCAGCAGGATTTCAACGACGTGATCGTCGAGCTCAACGCCGCAGGTTATCCGCTGCGTGCCGACTGGTTCGCCGCGCACCTGGAGTTCCGTTTTCCGAAAGTCGGCGACTATGCCGTCAGTGGTATCGAACTGGAGCTGCGTCAGGCCCTTGAACCCTGGCACGTACTGGGCGAGGAGGGTTCGGCCGGTGGTGCGGTGCGTTACGTGGACTCGTCTCTGGAGCGTTTGCAGGTCAAGCTCAATGGCCTGCCGCCGCAGCGTTATGTGCTGACCTGCAATGGTATCCCGGTGCCGCTGCAACCGACCGGCCGCACCGGCGAGTTCGTCGCCGGAGTGCGTTATCGCGCCTGGCAGCCGGCCAATTGCCTGCAACCGACCATTCCTGTTCACGCACCGCTGGTTTTCGACCTGGTGGACACATGGATGCAGCGCTCACTGGGCGGCTGCGAGTATCATGTCGCCCATCCTGGCGGCCGTAACTACGAAACCCTGCCGGTCAACGCCAACGAAGCAGAAAGTCGGCGTCTGGCGCGGTTTTTCCGTATCGGCCACAGCCCCGGCAAACTGGATGTGCCACCGCTGACCATCAATGATGAGTTGCCTATGACGCTGGACATGCGTCTGCATTAAATAAGTGCAACAGCCGGACGATATTATGGGGAGGGGTGTGATGCTATATCGACATCCCCGTAATAGCGTCCGCGCCTATTTGAAGTCCTTACAGTCTCTGCCGAGCCCTCCATGCCTGACCTGCTTGACCGCTATCCGCTTTCTGCGGGTACTTACCACGAGATGCTCGATGCCAGTGGCGCTGTGCGCCCGCATTGGTTGCGTCTCTATGAGCATTTGCAGCGCAGTACGCCTGCCCAGCTGATTCAGCGTCAGGCCTTGCTGACCCGGCAAATCCAGGAAAACGGTGTTACCTACAACGTCTATGCCGACCCCAAGGGCGCCGACCGTCCGTGGGAACTGGATCTGCTGCCCCATCTGATTGCGGCGGACGAGTGGAAACAGGTGTCCGCCGGGATCGCCCAGCGCGCGCGCCTGCTCAATGCGGTACTGGCGGATTTGTATGGCCCGCAGACGCTTATTGCCAACGGCTTGCTGCCCGCCGAGCTGGTCTTTGGCCATAACAATTTCCTTTGGCCGTGCCAGGGTGTGAAGCCGCCGGAAGATATCTTTCTGCACCTGTACGCCGTGGATCTGGCCCGTACTCCGGATGGGCGTTGGTGGGTCACCGCCGACCGTACGCAAGCGCCGTCCGGTGCAGGTTATGCCCTGGAAAACCGGCAGATCGTGTCCCGGGCCTTCCCGGACACCTACCGCGACCTGCAGGTGCAGCATCTGTCGGGCTTCTTCCGCAGCCTGCAGGAAACCCTGGCCCGCCAGGCACCGTCGAGCAATGAAGCGCCGCTGATCGTGCTGTTGACACCGGGTCGCTTTAACGAAAGCTATTTCGAACACCTGTACCTGGCGCGTCAGCTCGGTTATCCGCTTGTTGAAGGCGGGGATCTGACCGTTCGCGATGCCACGGTCTACCTCAAGACCCTCAGCGGCCTGCGCCGGGTCCACGCAATCATGCGTCGCCTGGACGATGACTTCTGCGACCCGCTGGAGCTGCGCACCGACTCTGCTCTGGGCGTGCCGGGCTTGCTGGAAGCGGTGCGTCAGGGCCGGGTACTGGTGGCCAATGCCCTGGGCAGCGGCGTGCTGGAATCGCCAGGCCTGTTGGGCTTCTTGCCGAAAATCAATGAATACCTGTTTGGCGAAGAGCTGATCCTGCCGTCGGTTGCGACCTGGTGGTGTGGTGAGCCGCCAGTGCTGGCCCAGGCGTTGGAGAAGATGCCCGAGCTGCTGATCAAGCCGGCCTTTCCATCCCAGAGCTTCGCTCCGGTGTTCGGTCGCGACCTCAACGAGAAACAGCGCCAGGCCTTGGCCGAGCGCATGCAGGCCCGTCCCTACGCCTATGTCGCGCAGGAGCTGGCGCAGCTGTCCCACGCACCGATCTGGCAGCCCGACGGCGAGCAACTGCAACCCCGGGCCATCGGCATGCGCGTGTATGCGGTCGCCGGTAGTGACGGCAGTTACCGCGTGTTGCCGGGCGGCCTGACCCGTGTCGCCGCCGAGGCCGACGCCGATGTGGTGTCGATGCAGCGTGGCGGTGCCAGCAAGGACACCTGGGTGCTGGGCGAGCAACGCACTTACGGCGGCGAGCCATGGAAAAGCCAGCGCACCCTGGGCGTCCATGATCTGATTCGCCGCGACCCGTACCTGCCGTCCCGGGTGGTGGAAAACCTGTTCTGGTTCGGTCGTTACTGCGAGCGGTGCGACGACAGTGCGCGAATGCTGCGTATCATGATCGCCCGCTATGTCGACGATGATGATCCGCAAGCCTTGCAGGCCGCAGTGGCCCTGGGCGAAAGCCTGGGCCTGTTGCCGGGGATCGACGAAGACGACGAGGAGGGCAGCACCCTGCATAACCGCCTGCTCGCCGGTTTGCTCGGTGAGGACTGGGCTTTCAGCCTGCGCGCCAACCTGCAACGCCTGCAATGGTCGGCGTCTCAGGTGCGCGGCAAGTTGTCCCGGGAAAACTGGCAGGCCTTGGTGGAATTGCAGCGCGAAGCCACCAGCCTCGACACCAAGGAGCCGGATTTCGGCGAGCTGCTGGATTTCCTCAACCGTCTGGTGATGTCCCTGGCGGCGTTGTCCGGCTTTGCCCTGGACGACATGACTCGTGACGAAGGTTGGCGTTTCCTGATGATCGGGCGGCGTATCGAGCGCCTCAAGTTCCTCAGCAGCAGCCTGGCGGCGTTCATTCGTGGCACGCAGGCGTCCGATCAGGCCGGTCTGGAATGGCTGCTTGAGCTGGGCAACAGCAGCATCACCTACCGTTCGCGCTATCTGGCGCTGCCGCAGTTGATCCCGGTGCTGGACCTGTTGCTCCTCGACGAGCAGAACCCCCATGCCGTGCTGTTCCAGCTCAAGCTGGTATCGCGCTCGCTCAATCGTCTCAACGAAGACTTCGGCGCCCCCAAGGACAACAGTTTGAATGTGCAGATCAAGCGCCTGGCGGCGTTCGATCTCGGTTGCCTGGAAAACGCCCTGTTCGGCGACAGCGGTGTGCAGGCGGCTCTGGATGGTCTGGCCGAGCTGCTGCAAGGCATCGCCGAAACCAGTGGTCAGGTGTCCGACCGCCTGGCCCTGCGCCATTTTGCCCATGTCGATGATGTCAGCCAGCGCACGGTGTCCGTCTGATGAGCGCCCATTACCAGATTCTTCACGATACCCATTACAAGTACGACAGCCCGGTGTCCCTGGCCCAGCAGTTGGCGCATCTATGGCCTCGGCGCAATCCCTGGCAGCGCTGCACCGAACAGCAACTGGTGATCAGCCCTGCACCGACCACGCGCCGCGATGAGCTGGACGTATTCGGCAATCCCCTGACCCGCCTGGCCTTCGAACGGCCTCATGACGAGTTGCAGGTCAATGCGCGGCTGCGGGTCGAGGTGCTGCACCGGCCCTTGCTGGATTTCTATCAGTCGCCTGCCTGGGATTTGACCCGTAACGCCATGACTTACAGCGCCCGGCCGATGTCGGCGGATATCCTGGAGGCCTGTCGCTATCGCTTCGAGTCGCCCTATGTGCACCTCAAGCAGTCCTTTGTCGATTTCTCTGAAGTCTGCTTCCCGCCAGGGCGACCGTTGTTGCTTTGCGTGCAGGCGTTGATGGAGAAAATCTTCAAAGAGTTCACCTTCGACGACGAGGCGACTCAGGTGGCGACACCGCTGGTTGAAGTACTCGAACGCCGTCGTGGGGTGTGCCAGGACTTCGCCCACTTGATGCTGGCCTGCCTGCGTTCACGGGGTCTGTCGGCGCGCTACGTCAGCGGCTACCTGCTTACCCAACCACCGCCCGGCCAGCCCCGCCTGATCGGCGCCGACGCCTCCCATGCCTGGGTTTCGGTGTTCTGTCCGGTATTGGGCTGGGTGGATTTCGATCCGACCAACAATGTGCAGCCAGCTTTGGAACACATTTGTCTGGCCTGGGGGCGGGACTTTTCCGACGTTTCGCCGCTGCGCGGGGTCATCCTCGGCGGCGGCAACCATGATCCGGAAGTGCGGGTGACGGTGATGCCGGTCGGCGGCTGATTATTGAGCTGCTGCACACTATGTGGGACCGGCTGGATCAATCCCGCAACCGCGCCCCTTCGATCTCATGGGTATAACTGCCACTGGCGCCACAGGCATAGGCGGCGAGCAGGCTGCGGAACAGGCTATTGAAGGTCATGATGGCGGCTCTCTAAGTGGGCATGGCGTGATGGTACGGCGCGGCTACGCTTGAGGCTGTTTGATTGTCTTGATGATTCCAATAGCGCGTCTCTTTGAGACCCGTTGACGCAGGTCATTGGCAGCCACGCGCAGATCAGGCAGTCTCACGGTTAATAGATTGAACACCCTGCCTTGGAGATTCACATGATTCGCAAGCTTGTCGCTGTATCGCTGCTGACCCTGGCCAGTGGCCAATTACTGGCTGCCGAATGCTCCATCACGGTCGATTCCACCGACCAGATGACCTACAGCACCAAGGCCATCGAGATCGACAAGAGCTGCAAGGAGTTCACCATCAATCTGGAACACTCCGGCAGCCTGGCAAAAACGGTCATGGGCCATAACCTGGTGGTCAGCAAAGAAGCCGATGCCCAGTCGATCGCCACTGACGGCCTGAGCGTCGGCATCGACAAGAACTACATCAAGGACGGCGACACTCGCGTCATCGCCCACACCAAAGTCATTGGTGCCGGTGAAAAGGACTCAATCAAGCTGGATGTGTCCAAGCTCGATGCTGCTGAAAAGTACCTGTTCTTCTGCTCCTTCCCGGGTCATATCAGCTTGATGAAAGGCCCTGTCACTCTGAAGTAAGCCGTTACCCGCGCGCGACTTGCTCCCCGCTGGATCAGGTCGCCGGTTCTGCCATGCGCAGGGTCATGCGGATGGTCTTGCCCGCCAGTTGCTGGCGGCTGACCGCGCCGCCGGGTCGGCGCTGATGTCTGCCATCGCTGGCCACCTTCCAGTCCTTGTCCGCCGCCTCGCATTCCAGGCGCCTCGTCTCGCCTTGCCCTTGGGCCGTCCAGATCGTCCGCCAACTGCACAGCCCGCGATACTCCTTCTCGCCTGACGCCGGAAACCCCGGTACGCCGTTCTTTTGCCGTGGGCTCATATCCGGCCGTATGGCAATGACACCACCGCTGGTGCTGCTGTGCAGTACGCGCTGCTCGCCGGAGAAACCATCGACGACCAGGCTTACTTCACTGAGCAGCATTTCGCAGCCGGGCAGGCTGTAGCTCAAGGCAATTTCGAAGTTGAAAGCCTGTACATCATCGCCGGGCACGCTGTCGTGCTGCAGCAGGGCGGGTGGGTAATTGCAGCTGTGGGCAGTGCCGGATGGCGAGTACTGGGCTGTAGCGCGCAACGCAGTATGAGCGGGGATTTCGCCGCTCAGGGTGAAGGATTCTGCGTTGCTGTCCGGGGGCCGGGAGATCGATTGGCTGGCGGCGGTGGCAATCCAGCAGATCACCGCAAATACGGCGCACGCGGGAATGAACCACGGACGCTGGACGATGGAGCGTTTGTGAGAAAACACGGTGAAACCCTGAACAGCATGCCTGGAAACAGATTGCCGAGAGTGTCAGACCGCTTCAAGAGTCCGAGGGGAAATCAGAAATGTCCTACAGGTCAAGGACCATTGAAGCGAGGCTCGCCCGCGAAGAGACCGTACATTCGATAAAACTCTATCGCCTGCAACACCGTATTCGCGGGCAAGCCTGGCTCCAACGAGATTTCGACGTTACCGTGCGGTCATCTTGAAGATGCCCTGGGCATTGCTACTGTCGAAATTGAGGTCCAGACGATCGGTGTCGGGGTCGATCTTGCGCTGAATGAATTCGACGAATGAGCCCGGCACTTGCTGCTCCTGTACGCGCCCGCAGGCATCGGCAAAGCCGCGCGTGACGGTGCAGGCGCGGTAGGCGGTCTGCATGACCCGGCCTGAAGTGGACACTTCGATGCTGTCCTTCATTGGCCGCTCCAGGCGGTTCTGCTCGGCCACCACAGCTTCCAGGTCGATTACCCGGTCGGTCAGGTGGTTGAAGCTGTTGCCTTCGGTGGAGATCCAGGCCATTTCCGCGCTTTCAGCGAGCAGGGTCTGGTAGTCGGCTTGTTGCACCACGCCGTGCTGGCGGTCGAAAGCCTGATACAGCGCCGGCAGCAGGGCGCGGGCTTCGGCCAGGCTGCAATGGCGGGTCAGACGCAGGCGCTTGAGGATACTCAGGTGCTCGGTCGTCAGCGGGTCAAGGCTGCTGCTGACCACGCGGGTCACGGCGCTCTGGAAGGTTTCGCTGAAACGGCCCGGATGCAGCTCTGAGACGAAGAACTGGGCGATATCTTCCGGCAGGTCCATCTGGCGATAGGCCCAGCCGGTCATGTTCAGTTTGGTCAGCGGGTAGGTGCGCACATCGGTGAAGCCCAAGGGCTCCAGCAGACGCGAGAAGGCCAGGCGGCCGCGAGGCAGCTCGCCGTTTTCCGGCCAGTCGACGGTGCGGATGGCGCCGTGGTCGAACACCACCTTGCGGCCCTGCTGAGCCTGTTCGTCGACATAGCAACGGCCCGCCGGCACGGCTTCGGTCAGCTTGTACAGCAGGCACAGGTTCAGCGCTTCGGCCAGCCAGGCACGGTGCAGGTTGTCTTCGCCCCAGGAGAGCTCATGCAGACCCTGAGGGACTTCGACGTGATTTTCCAGCCAGTGGGCGGCCGGTTGACCGACGACGGTGGCGACGAGAGAGAAGAGGCCTTGGAACGAGGACATGGGCAGCGGCTCTGACGATGGCAAATGAGGCCATCATCAAAGCCCCTATTGATGCTACGGACAAGCGAAAAAAAACGGCGGGTTCATTCCGTTTTCTATTGCTGACCACTACATGCCGTAGGAGCGAGGCTTGCCCGCGAAGACCTCGGCGCGGTATTTCTGACACACCATACTGTCTTTTTCGCGGGCAAGCCCGCTCCTGCGGACCGCTATAAGGCCCGAATCACGGGGCGTACGGCAGATCCCGCTTGTGCTGGGTCTTGCGATAGGTATCGGCAATGATCTTGAACGCTTCTTCGCGCACCGGCTCGCCGTGCAGGAAGGCGTCGATCTCGGCGTAGGTCACGCCGTGGCTGGCTTCGTCCGGTTTGCCGGGGACCAGGTCTTCCAGGTCGGCTGTGGGGATTTTCTCGACCAGGTTCTGTGGTGCGCCGAAGCTGCGGGCGATGGCGCGGACCTGGTTTTTCACCAGGCCACTGAGAGGCGCCAGATCGCAGGCGCCGTCGCCGAACTTGGTGAAGAAGCCCATCACCGCCTCTGCCGCGTGATCGGTACCGATCACCAGACCGCCCAGGGCGCCGGCGATGGTGTACTGGGCGACCATGCGCGTGCGCGCCTTGATATTGCCCTTGACGAAGTCTACGGCGCTTTCGGGCAGACCGTCGAAGGCCTTGACCTGTTCGGCCAGGGCTTTCACCGACGGGGCGATGTCCACGGTATGGCGCTCGTCGGGGTTGATGAAGTCTACCGAGGCCGTGGCTTCATGCTCGTCATGCTGGATGTGATACGGCAGGCGCACGGCGACGAAGCGGTAGGCCTGGTCACCGGTGCTTTCGCGCAGTTCCTTGATCGCACGCTGGGCCAGCAGCCCGGCGGTGAGGGAGTCGACACCGCCGCTGATGCCCAGCACCAGGGTCTTGAGCCGCGAGTTTTGCAGACAGTCCTTGATGAACTGAATGCGTCGGGCGACCTCGGCCTCGAGGGCGGCCTGGTCGGCGAAAGGTGGCTGGACCTTGAGCTGTTCAGCGATTTCGAGCTGTACGGCTTGCATGATTCACTCCTTGGTTTAAAGGCATTGGCGGTGGTTGAGTCAGCCGGGCACCTTGAATACATGGCGCAGGTAGGCGACGAAATTCGGGTCCTTGCACTGGGTCTTGCCGGGTTCGTCGGAAATCTTCGCCACCGGCTGGCCGGCACAGGCGGTCATTTTCAGGACGATACTCATTGGCTCGACCCCCGGTATGTCGGCAGTCAGGTTGGTGCCGATGCCGAAGCTGACGTTGATCCGACCACGCAAGGCGCGAAATATTTCCAGGGCCTTGGGCAGGCTCAGGCCATCGGAAAAGACCAGGGTCTTGCTCATGGGGTCGATGCCCAGGCGCTGGTAATGGGTGATGCATTTTTCGGCCCAGATCACCGGGTCGCCCGAATCATGGCGCAGGCCGTCGAACAGCTTGGCAAAGTACAGATCGAAATCGGTGAGGAAGGCGTCGGTATTGATGCAGTCGGTCAGGGCGATGCCCAGCAGACCGCGGTATTCACGAACCCAGCAGTCCAGGGCGGCGATCTGGCTGTCGATCAGGCGCGGGCCGAGCTGCTGGTGAGCCATGATCCATTCATGGGCCATGGTACCCAGGGGCTTGAGGTCATTCTGGCGCGCCAGCTGCACATTACTGGTGCCGACGAACTGGCCGGGGAAGTCCTGCTTGAGCACGCGAACGACTTCTTCCTGAACACGGTAGGAAAAGCGCCGACGGGTGCCGAAGTCGGCAACTTTCAGCTCGGCCAGCTCATCGGGGCGCGCGTTGGCGGTCAGCCAGTCGAACTTGCGGTACAGCTGGTCCCGCGCCTCACTGAGCAGAACCCCTGAATGGCGCGTGCGGTTGCGCACTTCGCTGACGATGGCCAGCAGCGGTACTTCAAAGAGAATCACATGCAGCCACGGGCCATGCAGGCGGATGCACAGCTCACCGTCCTCGATGCTGGCCTTGACGTAGCGCATGTTGAAACGGAACAGGCCCAGAAAGCGCAGGAAGTCCGGCTTCATGAACGTGATGCGTTCGAGGAAAGCCAGTTGTTCGTTGCTCATGGACAGTTCGCACAACAGTTCGATCTGCTGGCGAATCTCGTTCAGATAGGGGCGAAGGTCTTCGCCATTGCGGCAGCGGAACTCCCACTCGACATCGACGTTGGGGTAGTTGTGCAGCACGGCCTGCATCATGGTCAGCTTGTAGAAGTCGGTATCCAGCAAGTTCTGCACGATGCGGTCGGAGAAGGCGCTCTCGCTCATGTTTTATTGGTCTCCAGAGTCGCCGGGAAAGTAGGGGCAGGCTGTCAGACAGGTGATTGCAGGGCAGTGCCGACAGGTGCAGAGGCCGCATTGTCGCCCTTAAACCGTCGGGTTATCCAATTGTTCCAGCATCCATTGCACAAAATCGCGGATCTTCGGCACTTCGGCCGCGTGCTCGGGGTAGGCCAGGTAATAGGCATCGTGGCTGGGCAGGGCGTGAGCCCAGGGGATGATCAGCTTGCCATCAGCCAGCTCTTCTTCGACCAGAAAGCGCGGCAACAATGCCACGCCGCAACCTACCTGGGCGGCGCGGATGCACATGTAGAAGGTCTCGAAGCGCGGCCCGTGATAGCTGTGCTCGGTGTGATAGCCCTGACTGTCAAACCACTCGTGCCAGGCCTGTGGCCGATAGGCGTTTTGCAGCAGGACCATGTCGGTCAATTGCGTGGGGTCAGTCAGAGGCGCGCAAGGCAGGCTGTCGGGTGAGCAGACCGGCACCAATTCTTCGTCGAACAGGCGCACGCTCTCGGCGCCGGGCAATGCGCCCTGGCCAAAGTAGAAGGCCAGGTCGCAACGGCCCTGGATCAGGTCGTCGGCGCCCTGTTCGTTGATCAGATCCAGGTGGATGTGCGGATGGCGTAGACGCCAGCCCTTGAGCCGTGGGACCAGCCAGCGTGCACCAAAGGTCGATGGCGTGGACACTCGCAGGACTTCGGTTTCACCGCCGTAGGAACGCAGAAAGTGCGTGGACATCTCGACCTGGGTCAAGATCTTGCGCACTTCGCCCAGATACAGTGCCCCGGCGGGCGTCAGTTGCAGGCGGCGGCGTACCCGGCGGAACAGCAGGTGCTGCACCAGTTCTTCGAGCTGCGCGACCTGCTTGCTGACCGCGCTCTGGGTCAGGTTCAGCTCTTCGGCCGCGCGGGTGAAGCTCAAGTGGCGGGTTACCGCCTCGAAGCATTGCAGGGCGGTGATCGACGGCAGGTAGCGCTTGTTCAGCATGGGTGGGGTCGCCTTGACGCTGGATCGCAGGTTGCATGAATAAACGGAATGATATCTCGCCGAATGGTCGTTTGTTGCAATGTATGAACAAGGCTATTACTAGAGCCTGAAGATTTTCCCGAATTCTGCAATCAAAGGAGCCACCATGCTTACCGACCTGCTAACCCGTCTCGGTGTCGACCCAGCCCTGTATCAGAAGGGCGACAAGCCTGTACACACACCGATCAACGGCGAGCGTATCGGCGCTGTGACCTGGCAAGGTGCCGCTGAAGTCGAGCAACAGGTGACCCGTGCCGATGCGGCTTTCGATGCCTGGCGCAAGGTTCCGGCCCCGCGTCGTGGCGAGCTGATCCGCCTGTTTGGCGAAGCGCTGCGCAAATACAAGACCGACCTGGGCGAGTTGGTGTCCTGGGAAGCGGGCAAGATCACTCAGGAAGGCCTGGGTGAAGTGCAGGAAATGATCGACATCTGCGACTTTGCCGTCGGTCTGTCCCGCCAGCTGTACGGCTTGACCATCGCTTCCGAGCGCCCGGGCCACCACATGCGTGAAACCTGGCACCCGCTGGGTGTGGTCGGCGTAATCAGTGCGTTCAACTTCCCGGTGGCCGTCTGGTCCTGGAACACCGCCCTGGCTCTGGTTTGCGGCAACTCGGTGATCTGGAAACCGTCGGAAAAGACCCCGCTGACCGGTCTGGCCTGTCAGGCGCTGTTCGATCGCGTCGCCAAGGACTTCCCGGATGCCCCGCCTTACCTGGCTCAAGTGATCATTGGCGGCCGCGATGCCGGTGAAGCTCTGGTCGATGACCCGCGCGTCGCTCTGATCAGTGCTACCGGCAGCACCCGCATGGGCCGTGAAGTGGCGCCGAAGATCGCCGCGCGTTTTGCCCGCAGCATTCTCGAACTGGGCGGCAACAACGCCATGATCCTAACGCCAAGTGCCGACCTTGACCTGGCCGTGCGCGCAGTGTTGTTCAGCGCCGTTGGTACCGCCGGTCAGCGTTGCACCACTTTGCGTCGCCTGATTGCACACGAATCGGTCAAGGCTGACTTCGTTTCGCGTCTGAAAACCGCTTACTCGAAAGTCCGCATCGGTCACCCGCTGGAAGGTAACCTGATCGGCCCGCTGATCGACCAGCAAAGCTTCCAGGGCATGCAGGACGCGCTGGACCAGGCGCGCAGCGAAGGTGGCACCGTGTTCGGTGGCGAGCGTCAGTTGCAGGACACTTTCCCTAACGCTTACTACGTGTCGCCTGCCATCGTCGAAATGCCTGAGCAAAGCGCCGTGGTCCGCCACGAAACCTTCGCGCCGATTCTTTATGTGATTGGCTACGAAGCGTTCAGCGATGCCGTGCGCCTGAACAACGAAGTACCGCAGGGCCTGTCCTCGTGCATCTTCACCACCGACGTGCGTGAAGCCGAGTCGTTTATCTCGGCCGTGGGCAGCGACTGCGGCATCGCCAACGTCAACATCGGCCCGAGCGGCGCGGAAATCGGCGGGGCCTTTGGTGGCGAGAAGGAAACCGGCGGTGGTCGTGAGTCCGGTTCGGATTCGTGGAAAGGCTACATGCGTCGCCAGACCGCGACCGTGAACTACTCCCGCGAACTGCCATTGGCGCAGGGTATTACCTTCGACTGATTGAGATGGCGCAGATGCAGGGCTGATGTGGGACCGGCTTTAGCCGGGAAGACGCAGACAGGATCGATACGTTTCTATCGTCTGTACAATTGTCTTCCTGGCTAAAGCCGGTCCCACGGTATTCAAATGAACTCATCGTTGTCTCTTTCCGGGGTTTTGCGATGTCGCTACGCGAAGAATGTCTATGGGAAACGCTGACGCCGCAGAGGCCTGATGCGTTGGCGTTGAAAGGGGAAGTCACGGCTGATGTCTGTGTTATCGGCGCAGGCATTACCGGGCTTTCTGCCGCGATTCATCTGTTGGAACAGGGCAAGAGCGTCGTTATCGTCGAAGCCCATCGCACCGGCCAGGGCGGCTCGGGGCGCAATGTGGGGCTGGTCAACGCCGGTCTGTGGATTCCACCGGACGATATCGAAGCCGGATTCGGCGAAGCCGTCGGCAGTCAGTTGAACAGCATGCTCGGCGGCGCACCGTCACTGGTGTTCAGCCTCATCGAAAAATACGGTATTGATTGCCAGGCGCGCCGTGAGGGTACATTGCACATGGCCCATAACGCCCGTGGCGGCGCTGATCTGCGCAGTCGCGAGGAGCAGTGGAAGCGTCGTGGCGCCCCCGTGGAACTGTTGACTGGCAAGGCCTGCGAGGAAGCCACCGGCACCAGGCAGATCACCAGTGCCTTGCTTGACCGCCGCGCCGGGACAATCAATCCGATGGCCTACACCAGCGGCCTGGCCAGGGCCGTGGAAACACTGGGCGGCAGGCGCTACGACCATTCGCCGGTCACTCGTCTTGAGCGTCAGGGTGAACGTTGGTGCGTCGTCACTGAAAACGGTGCGGTCATGGCCAATCAGGTGGTGATCGCTTCCAACGCCTACACCGAGGGCGAATGGACCGAGCTGCGCCGCAGCTTTTTCCCCGGCTATTACTATCAGGTCGCTTCGGTGCCGCTCAGCGGTGACGCGGCTGCGCAGATCCTGCCCTTTGGCCAGGGCTCCTGGGATACCCGTCAGGTGCTGAGCAGCATTCGTCGTGACGCCGATGGTCGCCTGTTGCTGGGCAGCCTGGGCAATGGCAATCAGAAGCCAGGCTGGTTCCTCAAGGCCTGGGCCGACCGGGTACAGCAGCATTACTACCCGTATCTGAAGAATGTCGAGTGGGAGTGCACCTGGACGGGCTGCATTTCTTTCACCCCTGACCACTTATTGCGCATGTTCGAGCCGGCTCCCGGCCTGGTTGCGGTCACCGGCTATAACGGTCGCGGCAACACCACGGGCACGGTGGTCGGCAAAGCCTTTGCCGATTACCTGTGTACCGGCGATGCCAAAGTGCTGCCAATTCCGTTCACGCCAATGGCGCCGCTGGTCGGGGTGGGCCTGCGCAGTGCTTTCTACGAGGCGGGCTTCTCGCTCTATCACGCGGGCCAATGCCTGCGAATTGTCATTTGAGTGTCAATTTGGTCAAGTTGAGCGGCACTTTTTTGCACACCCACTAACCTCAAATGGTGCGTCCCGTAGCGGGTCCGCACCGTGGGTGTGCATTTCGGTGACGCACCCTGTTACAGTCAGGTTGTACGCAGAGGGAAGGTCCGGTTGCAATGTTTATTTGCCAGGGTTGCTCTTTTTTGTCGAGAGGTTGCACCTGTCGCATTCCTACAGGTTGTACGTCCCGATGGGAAAGGCTCGAAACGGCCGATATCAACAAAATCGCGACTTTTTTCAGAATAAAAAAGTGATGGCACGGCGCTTGCTCTGAGCAATCCCCGTAGTCGCAGTGCTAACTAAAAAACCTCAGGAGCACCAACTCATGTCGCAGACGTTTTACAGGAAAGGTTTTCTGGCAATCGCAGTCGCTACTGCATTGGGCGTGTCGGCGTTTGCCCAGGCAGACGTCAAGATCGGCGTAGCAGGCCCGATGACCGGTGCCAATGCTTCGTTCGGCAAGCAGTACATGAGCGGCGCTCAGGCCGCAGCGGACGCGATCAACGCTGCTGGCGGCGTTAACGGCGAGAAAATTGTGTTGACCGCCTACGACGATGCCTGCGAGCCGAAACAGGCCGTTGCCGTTGCCAACAAGGCCGCGTCGGACAAAGTAGCAGGCGTGGTCGGTCACTTCTGCTCGTCCTCGACTATCCCGGCTTCCGAGGTCTATGACGAAGCGGGCATCATCGCGATCACCCCGGGTTCCACCAACCCGACTGTCACCGAGCGTGGCCTGGGCGCAATGTTCCGCATGTGCGGTCGTGACGACCAGCAAGGCATTGTGGCCGGTGACTATATCGTCGACGTGCTCAAGGGCAAGAAAGTCGCGGTCATCAACGACAAAGACACCTACGGCAAAGGCCTGGCTGACGCTACTGCCAAGCAACTGACCAAGCGCGGCGTCAAGCCAGTGCTGGAAGAGGGTCTGACCCGTGGCGAGAAAGACTTCAGCGCCCTGGTGACCAAAATCCGCAGTACCGGTGCTGACGTGGTCTATTTCGGTGGCCTGCACCCGGAAGCCGGTCCTCTGGTTCGTCAACTGCGTGAGCAAGGCTTGAAAGACGTCAAGTTCATGTCCGATGACGGCATCGTGACTGACGAACTGGTCACCACCGCAGGCGGCGCTCAATACGTCGACGGCGTGTACATGACCTTCGGCGCCGACCCGCGTCTGTTGCCAGACAGCAAGGCCGTGGTTGAAACCTTCCGCAAGTCGGGCTACGAGCCTGAAGGCTACACCCTCTACGCTTACGCTTCGGTTCAGGCGCTGGCTGCCGGTTTCAATGGCGCCAAGTCGAACAAGGGCGAAGACGCTGCCAAGTGGCTCAAGGCTCATTCGGTGAAAACCGTCATGGGTGAGAAAAACTGGGACTCCAAAGGCGACCTGAAAATCTCTGACTACGTGGTTTACCAGTGGGACAAAGACGGTAAATACCATCAGCTCGAAAAACAGAAGTAAGTTGAGCGCTTAAGTCGGACCGGCTGTTGCGTGGCGTTGCGCCACGCAACAGCAAGGCCCGGTCATGGGTGCTGCGCCCTGTAGCCCCGGATTTCTTATGTAGTCATTGCCTGCGTCCCGGCACTCCTCACGAGGGAGTCCCAGACCGGTTCCGGCGTGGCCCTTCAAGTTCGTGAGCGTGCGTGATGGATGGTATTTTCCTGCAACAAATGGTCAACGGCCTGACCCTCGGTTCGGTCTACGGCCTGATCGCTATCGGTTACACGATGGTCTACGGCATCATTGGCATGATCAACTTCGCCCACGGCGATGTATACATGATCTCGGCTTACCTGGCGGCCATCGGCCTGGCAGTCCTGTCATTCTTCGGTATCGAGTCGTTCCCTTTCCTGATTCTCGGCACGCTGATCTTCACCATCGTGGTGACCGGTGTTTACGGCTTCGTCATTGAACGGGTGGCCTACAAGCCCCTGCGCAACTCGACGCGCCTGGCGCCCCTGATCAGCGCCATCGGCATTTCCCTGATCCTGCAGAACTATGCACAGATCGCCCAGGGCCCGCGCCAACAAGGCGTACCGACCCTGCTCGAAGGTGCCTGGCGTTTTGAAATCGGGACCGGTTTTGTCCAGATTACCTACACCAAGATATTCATTCTGATTGCCGCCTTTATCGGCATGGGCGTACTGACCTACATCATCAAGTACACCAAGCTCGGCCGTATGTGCCGCGCCACCCAGCAGGACCGCAAGATGGCGTCGATCCTGGGGATCAACACCGACCGCGTCATTTCCTACGTCTTCGTTATCGGCGCCGCCATGGCTGCACTGGCCGGTGTGCTGATTACCATGAACTACGGCACTTTCGACTTTTTCGCCGGTTTCGTCATCGGCATCAAGGCCTTCACCGCAGCGGTACTGGGCGGGATCGGTTCATTGCCCGGTGCGATGCTCGGTGGGTTGATCCTGGGGGTTGCCGAGTCGCAGTTCTCCGGTCTGATCAACTCTGATTACAAGGATGTGTTCAGTTTCGGCCTGCTGGTCGTGATCCTGATCTTCCGTCCTCAAGGCCTGCTGGGTCGCCCACTCGTGGCGAAGGTATAACCATGTCTGCTCCTGTCAAACCCATCGATATCAAACAAAGCCTGATCGACGCGGTGATTGCCGGCCTGCTGGCGCTGATCGTGTTCGGCCCGATCGTTGGCATCGTCCTGGACGGTTACGGCTTCAATACCCAACCTGTCCGTGTGGCTGCGCTGGTTGGCGTGGTCATGGTCGGGCGTTTCCTGATCAGCCTGTTTCTGCAAACGCCCAAGGGCCGCAACATCACGCAAAGCTTCGAGACCGCCGGATCAGGCGTGCATGTACTGCCCCACGATTACAAGACGCGCCTGCGTTACATCATCCCGCTGATGATCGTGATTGCCGTCGTATTCCCGATCTTTGCCGACAAATACGTCCTCACCGTGGTCATTCTCGGCCTGGTTTACGTGTTGCTGGGCCTGGGCCTGAACATCGTGGTCGGCCTGGCGGGCCTGCTCGACCTTGGCTACGTGGCGTTCTATGCAATCGGCGCTTACGGTCTGGCTCTGGGCTATCAGTACCTTGGGCTGGGTTTCTGGTCGGCCCTGCCGCTGGCGGCGATTGCGGCGGCGCTGGCCGGTTGCATCCTCGGCTTCCCGGTCCTGCGTATGCACGGCGACTATCTGGCCATCGTGACACTGGGTTTCGGCGAAATCATTCGACTGATCCTCAATAACTGGCTGTCGTTTACCGGTGGTCCGAACGGCGTGCCGGTGCCTTCGCCGACTTTCTTCGGCCTGGAGTTCGGCCGTCGGGCCAAGGATGGAGGCATTCCAATCCACGAATACTTCGGTTTCGAATACAACCCGGACCTGAAATTCATCTTCATTTACGCCGTGCTGTTTCTGGTTGTACTGGCCGTGCTGTATATCAAGCATCGCCTGACCCGCATGCCGATCGGCCGTGCCTGGGAAGCGCTGCGTGAAGATGAGATCGCCTGCCGTTCAATGGGCCTGAACCACGTACTGGTCAAGCTCTCGGCGTTCACTATCGGCGCCTCTACCGCCGGTCTGGCCGGGGTGTTCTTCGCCTCGTACCAGGGCTTCGTCAACCCGACCTCGTTCACCTTCTTCGAGTCGGCGCTGATCCTGGCCATCGTTGTACTGGGCGGCATGGGTTCCACCATTGGTGTGGTGATCGCAGCCTTTGTACTGACCGTTGCTCCGGAGATGCTGCGCAGCTTCGCCGAATATCGCGTGCTGCTGTTCGGTATCCTGATGGTGTTGATGATGATCTGGCGACCACGCGGCCTGATTCGTATCAGCCGTACCGGCGTGCGCCCACGCAAGGGTGTGTTGGCTAAACCGGAGGGCGTGTAAATGAGTGATGAAATCGTCCTGTCCGTCGAAAACCTGATGATGCACTTCGGCGGCATCAAGGCGCTGAGCGATGTCAGCCTGAAAGTACGTCGCAACTCGATCTTCGCCCTGATCGGCCCAAACGGCGCGGGCAAGACCACGGTCTTCAACTGCCTGACCGGCTTCTATAAGGCCACAGGCGGGCGCATCCAGCTCAATGCCAAGGGCAAGCAGACCAACGTGATCCAGTTGCTCGGCGAGCAATTCCAGGTCGCGGACTTCCTGTCGCCCAAACGCTTCGTCAACCGCCTGTACTACAAGATGTTCGGCGGTACGCACCTGATCAACCGCGCGGGCATGGCCCGGACCTTCCAGAACATTCGCCTGTTCAAGGAAATGTCGGTGATCGAGAACCTGCTGGTGGCCCAGCACATGTGGGTCAACCGCAGCATGATCGCGGGCATCCTCAACACCAAGGGCTACCGCAAGGCCGAAGATGACGCCATGAACACGGCGTTCTACTGGCTGGAAGTGGTTGATCTGGTGGATTGCGCCAACCGCCTGGCCGGTGAACTGTCCTACGGCCAGCAGCGCCGCCTGGAAATCGCCCGGGCCATGTGCACGCGGCCACAGGTGATCTGCCTGGACGAACCGGCAGCAGGCCTCAACCCCCAGGAAACCGAAGCGCTGAGCGGCATGATCCGCCTGCTGCGCGACGAACACGACATGACCATCGTGCTGATCGAGCACGACATGGGCATGGTCATGGGCATCTCCGACGATATTGTGGTGCTCGACCACGGCAACGTGATTGCCATGGGCGGGCCGGAACAGATTCGTAACGATCCGAAGGTGATCGCTGCGTATCTGGGCGCTGATGAAGAGGAATTGGTATGAGCAAGCCGATCCTCGAACTGAAAGAGATCGACGTGTACTACGGGCCTATCCAGGCCCTGAAAAAAGTCTCGATGCACATTAATGAAGGCGAAACCGTGAGCCTGATCGGCTCCAACGGTGCGGGCAAATCCACCCTGCTGATGTCGATCTTCGGCCAGCCACGAGCTGCTGCGGGGCAGATTATCTATCAGGGTGTCGACATCACCCAGAAGTCCTCCCACTACATCGCCTCCAATGGTATTGCGCAATCGCCGGAAGGTCGCCGGGTGTTCCCCGACATGTCGGTCGAGGAAAACCTGATGATGGGCACTATCCCCATCGGCGACAAACATTCCAGCGAAGACATGCAGCGCATGTTCGAGCTGTTCCCGCGCCTGAAAGAGCGTCGTAATCAGCGCGCCATGACCATGTCCGGCGGCGAGCAGCAGATGCTCGCCATCGCCCGTGCCCTGATGAGCCGTCCCAAGCTGTTGCTGCTGGATGAGCCGAGCCTGGGCCTGGCGCCGATCATCGTAAAGCAGATCTTCTCGACGCTGCGCGAACTGGCAAAAACCGGCATGACCATCTTCCTGGTCGAGCAGAACGCCAACCACGCGCTCAAGCTGTCTGATCGCGCCTATGTGATGGTCAACGGTGAGATCCGTCTGAGCGGAACCGGGCAGGAATTGTTGGTCAATGAAGAGGTTAGGAACGCCTATCTGGGCGGTCACTGATTTCGTCAAGAAACGCCTGTTTTTACCCCACGCCCCGAGTGCAAAACACTCGGGGCGTTGTTTTTCGCCACTTGTGGAAAACAATTTTGACGCAGCCTGGCAATGCGACATAAAGGCGCTGCAAACAGTTGTTTTGTCACGCTTTTGACTTGTTCAGGATTACTGTGGAGTGGGCTGTGAATAACATGGTGGTAGCTGTCTACAGCCCTTGATTTACGTGGCCTGTGGGCTGTTGTTTGTTTTTTGATCAGTGATTTTGGACGGTATTTCGAGAGTCTTTGTCAATGCCTTTTGAACTGGTCGTTCATACAGGTAAGTGACTCGAAAAGCCTGTGGATAACTCTGTGGGCAAGCGTTGGAAAGAGCCCGCTGAGTGGCGTAGTTACTGGCTGGCAGGTACTCGCCCGGTAATGGCAACAGGCACAAGGCCATATGCCTTTATCAAATGACTGGTCCACGTCAAGTGCGAATGCCGTACAGCCCGCCAAACCTGCTGCCTGTGGGCAATTGCAGTTGCCCACGGTTATTGTGGGCCTGACTGTGGATAAGGTGGGCAAAACCCTGTGCACGTCAGGCGGGACGTGGCTTTGCCGATGTTGGATGTTTTTTGATCAGCCTGGCGTCGGGAATGGTTTTTTTACCCACAGACTTGCCGTGAACCTGTCTCGCCGGGCATTCTGCTGGGCCTTCCCATTTGCGCCCGACGCCCCTCGATTGCGTCGTCCTCGCGCCTTTTCAGGAGAATGAAATGACTTCCACCGTATTCATCACTGGTGCCACCTCCGGGTTTGGCGAAGCCTGTGCCCGCCGTTTTGCCGAAGCCGGCTGGTCACTGATCCTGACCGGGCGCCGTGAAGAGCGTCTGAGCGCTCTGAAAGCCGAATTGTCGAAGCAGACCAAGGTGCATACCCTGGTGGTCGACGTGCGCGACCGTGGGGCCATGGAGAGCGCCATTGCCGGTCTGCCGGAAGAGTTCGCCAAGATCCGCGGGCTGATCAACAACGCCGGTCTGGCTTTGGGTATCGATCCGGCGCCGAAATGCGACCTGGACGACTGGGACACCATGATCGACACCAACGTCAAGGGTCTGGTCTACGCCACGCGGCTGCTGCTGCCGCGCCTTATTGCTCATGGTCGTGGTGCCAGTATCGTCAACCTGGGTTCCGTGGCGGGCAACTACCCGTATCCGGGTGGCAATGTTTATGGCGGTACCAAGGCGTTCGTCGGCCAGTTCTCCCTGAACCTGCGCAACGACCTGATCGGCACAGGCGTACGTGTGACCAACCTGGAGCCGGGTCTGTGCGAAAGCGAGTTCTCCCTGGTGCGCTTTGGCGGTGACCAGGCCAAGTACGACGCCACCTACGCCGGTGCCGAGCCGATCCAGCCGCAGGATATTGCCGACACCATCTTCTGGATCCTCAATACCCCGGCCCACGTCAATATCAACAGCCTGGAACTGATGCCGGTCAGTCAGACCTGGGCGGGCTTCTCGATTGATCGTTCGCGGGGCTGATCAACAGTTTGACGCAGGTCTGGTGTGGGGCCGGCTAAAGCCGGTCCCACAAAGAACTATGGAGTTTCAGTTGGATCGTCAGGCTGCAAGATACTCGGCCAACCCCAGATAGCAGGTCGCCAGGTGATAAGGCGTAGTGGACGGCATGTCGCTGCGGCTGACCTGGCCATCGGCGTCCAGGCACTCATGCCAGCCCTTGGCATGCAGGAAGCGCTGTTGCAGGGCCTGCAATAGCTGCGCAACGCGCTGATCAGCGTTCGGCCGCAGCGCCAGGGCGCGCAGGTACTCGGCCTGGGCCCAGATGCGTTGGGTCGCATCCCGCACCGTGCCGTCGATCTCCAGCATCGCCGTGACCGCGCCGTTCAGCGGGTCGACACCCTGTGCTTCGGCAAGCGCGAATGACCGGCTCAGCGACCCGTGCAGTGCGCTGCCGCGCAGGTGCCCGGACGACTCCAGCAGATAGAACCACTCGAACTGATGGCCCGGTTCATACCAGTTATCCACAGCACCCCTTGGTTTCTCCAGCATCAGCCCGCTGGCCGGGTCGATAAAACGTTGCTGCATGGCCTCGGCCAACTCATCCAGCGCTCTCAGGGTGGTGGCGTCTTCGCGTACCGATACCGTCGCAAGGAAGGCTTCGGCCAAGTGCATCAGCGGGTTCTGCAACGGGCCGCTGTCCAGACTCGACCAGTCTTCGTCAAGTACGGCTTCATAAAGCCCGGTGCCATCGGCAAAACGCTCGGCGACCACGTTGAGGGCGGCGTTGAGCACCGACTCCACCAGCGGCTCACGCACCCTGGCCCAGTAATGGGCACAGGCAAAGATAATGAACGCGTGGGTGTAGAGATCCTTGCGCCGATCCAGGGGGGCGCCCTGCGGGTCGATGCTGTAGAACCAGCCGCCGTGCTCGGCATCGTGGAAATGCCGTTGTAATGAACGAAACAACGCCGCAGCGCGCACGTCAGCGCCGCAAACCTGGCCAATCAGACTGGAAAATACAAACAGCTGCCGGGCACAGGCCATGGCCCGATAGCGCTGCGGCGGCAGGGGCGCATGCTGACTATCGACGGCTTCATAGGGCAGGGCGAGCTGAGTATT
This sequence comes from Pseudomonas sp. Pseusp88, assembly GCF_047303955.1. Lineage (NCBI taxonomy): Bacteria > Pseudomonadati > Pseudomonadota > Gammaproteobacteria > Pseudomonadales > Pseudomonadaceae > Pseudomonas > Pseudomonas sp. Pseusp88. The sequence goes on from NZ_JBGLYM010000020.1 coordinate 29,526, forward strand.
CCAACCGGACTCCTGCCACAGCGGTACGATGACCTGCAGGAAATGTTTCTGCACGGCCGCGAACAGGGCGGTCACTTCAGGCTGGGAGGCGGAACGAGAGACATCAGACATTGGCGGGTGTCACGGCAGGGTCGAATTGCGCGACATGGTAGCGCGCTGGCCCTGTGGGTGCGAATGGCTTTGTCAGTTAATGAATTTTCGCTATCTACCCCACCCCACAAATATCCAGCGACAAAAAATCCGCTGGCAGCGAACTGACAGCGGATTTTTTATACGCCTGGTAAAGAGGTCGGCGGTTTACCCCACCATCAACCACACACCCACCGCAGCAGACAACGCACCTGCCACGCGCACCAGTGGAGCAGCCGCCTGTGGCAGCACGCGCACTACCGCGTAGCCAGCGGCATGCAGCGCGGCGGTGGCGGCGACGAAACCTGCGGCGTAGGCCCATGGGCTGGCCATTTGCGGCAGTTCGTTACCGTGGGCGACGCCGTGGAACAGGGCGAATAGCGCGGTGGCGGCGACAGCCATGAACAGCGGCGGACGTACGGCCAGTGCTACGGCCATGCCCAGGGCCATTACCGAGGCAGCGATGCCGGTTTCCAGGCCCGGCAACGCCAGGCCTTCAAAGCCCAGTACGCCACCAAGCAGCATGGTGGCGACGAAGGCGCACGGCAGTGCCCAGCGTGCGGCGCCTTTCTGTTGGGCGGCCCACAGGCCCACGGCGATCATCGCCAGCAAGTGGTCGATGCCGCTCAAGGGGTGGCTGACGCCGGCCAGCAGGCCGCTTTCGTCGTGGCCGGGGTGGGCGAAGGCCAGGGCCGGGGCGAGCAGCAGGGCGAGGGTGGCAAGGGCTTTTTTATAGGTCATGGACAACTTCCTTGAGAGAGGGAATCAGGCGGCCTGGGTCAGCAGACCCTGGCGTTCGATAAAGGCAATGATCTGCTCCAGACCCTGGCCGGTTTTCTGGTTGCTGAAGACAAAAGGCTTGTCGCCGCGCATGCGTCTGGTGTCGCTGTCCATCATTTCGAGAGACGCGCCAACCAGCGGGGCGAGATCGATCTTGTTGATCACCAGCAGGTCGGACTTGCAGATGCCCGGGCCGCCCTTGCGTGGCAGCTTGTCCCCTGCCGACACATCGATCACATAAATGGTCAGGTCAGACAGCTCGGGGCTGAAGGTGGCGGACAGGTTGTCGCCACCGGACTCGACAATGATCAGGTCCAGGCCTTCGAAGCGGCGGTTCAACTGATCCACGGCTTCCAGATTGATTGAGGCGTCTTCGCGAATCGCCGTGTGCGGGCAGCCGCCGGTTTCCACGCCAATGATGCGTTCCGGCGCCAGTGCCTCATTGCGCACCAGAAAGTCGGCGTCTTCGCGGGTGTAAATATCGTTGGTCACGACCGCCAGGTTATAGCGATCGCGCAGGGCCAGGCACAGGGCCAGGGTCAGGGCGGTCTTGCCCGAACCGACCGGGCCGCCAATGCCTACACGCAGGGGTTGGCTGTTCATTGAGTTCTCCATTGAGAGGCTGATCAGGACCGGAACAACCGGCTGTATTGACGTTCATGAGCCATGCTTGCCAGGGACAGGCCGAAGCTGGCGCTGCCGATATGGCATGGATCGAGAGTGGTGGCGTGTTGCTGCGCCTGTTCGAGCAGGGGCAAGAGCTCACTGGTCAGGCGCTGTGCGGCTTGCTGGCCCAGGGGCAGGGTTTTCATGAGCACGGCCAACTGGTTTTCCAGCCAGCTCCACAGCCACGCGGCGAGGGCGTCAGCCGGCGCGATCTGCCAGGCCCGTGCAGCCAGGGCCCAGCCCAGGGCCAGGTGTGGTTCGGCTGTCTGGGTGAGAAAGTCCCGTGCGGCCTGATCCAGCTCTGGCAGGCCCAACAGCAACTGTTGCAGGGAGTAACCCATTTGCCGACTTTCCAGGTGCAGTTCGCGGCTTTCCCGGCTGGCCCGGTGCTCTTCACTCAATTGCAGCAACTGGCCCCAGTCATTCTCGGCAGCGGCGCGGCAATGGGCGTACAGCAAGGGCGCCTCGAAACGGGCGAGGTTCAGCAGCAGTTGATCGGCAATCCAGCGCCCGGCACTGGCCGGGTTGTTGACGATGCCTTGCTCGACGGCCATTTCCAGGCCCTGGGAATAGCTGTAGCCGCCAATCGGCAGCTGGGGGCTCGCCAGGCGCAACAAGGCCCAGGCCCTATTCACTTGCGCACACCAAACTGGTGCAGGCGCGGCGGGTAGTTGAAGTCTTCTTCTCCGGCGCGGGAGTGGTGATGGCCGCCACCGTAGGCGCCATGTTCCGGCTGGAATGGTGCCTCGATGGATTCGGTATGAGCGCCCAACTGATCAAGCATGGCCTTGAGTACATAGTCATCGAGCAAGCGCAGCCAGCCGTCACCGACTTGCAGGGCCACATGGCGGTTGCCCAAATGGTAGGCCGCGCGGGTCAGTTCGAAAGCGTTGGAGCAGGTAACATGCATCAATTGTTCGGGACGGGCGCAGACGCGCACGATGCGGCCATCTTCAGCCTTGAGGAATTCACCGTCGCGCAGTGGCTGCTGACCGCGTTCGAGGAACAGGCCGACATCTTCGCCGTCGGCACTGAAACAGCGCAGACGACTCTTGCTGCGCGCCTCGAAGTTAAGGTGCAACTCGGCAGCCCATTCGGCCTGGGGTTCGATTCTCTGATGAATCACCAACATTGAGGGGCATCCGGCTGATTGCGATGCTTCAAGTTAGAGCAAGGGGCTTGCCAACAGTGCAGGGTGTAGGAAATGGCTGACGGATCGCGAGCCTTTGCGGCGATTTCTGTCAGATATTGGTGCTTGGCAAATGCTAGCGCACCTATATGGTGCTAATGGTCGATCACTCGGTGCTGCCCAGTCCCTGCCAGTGCTTCGCGCCAATAAAGATAAAGCGCAACTGCTGGGTGATTTTGGCTTCGGGGGTGAGGTGTTGGGGCAGGGTGGCCGGTGGCGGGTCGATCAGCTCCGGAAGCATGGCAAATACGCTGCGCACCACCAGGTCGGCGATGATCGACAGTGCGGCGGCATCCAGGTGTTGCCAGCGGATCATGTTGCCAAGGTCGGCCGCCAGATCAGTGCTGATGCCTTCACGCAAGGCCGCCAGGGCCTGACGTACCCGCACCGAACCGCCGTACTGCTCGCGCGCAAGAAACAGGAACTGCGAGCGATTGGCCGCCACTACATCGAGGAAGATGCGTACCGAGGCATCGGTGATGCCACCCAGCAACACTTCATTGTGACGCACCATGCGCAGGGTTTCGCGAAAGGTCTGACCGACCTCGCTGACCAGGGCCAGACCGAGTTGATCCATATCATCGAAGTGGCGATAGAAACCTGTGGGTACGATACCCGCCGTGCGTGCGACTTCCCGCAGGCTCAGGCTGCCAAACCCGCGCCCGCTCTCCATCAGGCTGCGAGCGGCGTCGAGCAAGGCATGGCGGGTCTGCTGTTTCTGTTCGGCGCGAGGCAGCATGGGACGGCTGAATTCTGCGAGGAGAGGGTGCGGCACTCTAGCAAATGTGCCGGAAGAGAGTCGATCTATGACTAACGGCGTACATCTGTGGGGCCCCACAGGAATCTTGGAGGTCTCAGACGCGCTGATACTGCTGGACCACACGCTCAGGATCATGTTCGGCTACACGCTTGTACTGACGGCTGATGCAGTCTTCCTGCGCGACGTGTACATGCCCAGCCTGCGAACCGGCTTTCATTTCGGCGCACGGCGCTTGTTCAGCCACAGGCATGGCGATGGCGCTGGTCGCAAAAATGGAAAGGGACAGGCTGAGCAACAGAGGGAGTTTCATGGAAGGGTGCTTCTCAATAGGGCATTTAATTGGGTACAGCGGCAATATTACGCGCAATCTGTCGATGCAAAATTACAAAAAATTAATGGTAACAATCGACGAAATTGATTGTTGTACCAAAGCCCCGTGAATCGTGGCGTGCAGGGGTTTGCTTTTGCGCTGCGATGGTGAGTTTTCGCGAAAGGGTGCTTCATCACGGCGCTTTTTGGCTGGATTGCTAAAAACAGGCAATCCAATCAAACCCTTGGCGCTTTAATCAGTCGAACAACAAAGTCGTACGCAAGCTGCCGCAGAAGGCCGTTTGTTATTGGGAGAGGCACGCATGACGCGCAGTCGAAAAATTCTTGCCTGGAGTAGCGGCATCCTGCTGCTGGTTCTGGTCGTCCTGATCGTCGTTATCGCCACATTTGACTGGAACAGGCTCAAGCCCACTATCAACGAAAAAGTCGCGGCCGAGCTGCATCGGCCTTTCGCCATCAACGGCAACCTGGCCGTGGTCTGGGCTCGGGAGCCGGACGAGGGAGGCTGGCGAGCCTGGGTGCCGTGGCCGCACGTGATTGCTGAAGACCTGAGTCTGGGTAATCCGGACTGGTCGAAAAATCCGCAAATGGTCACCCTCAAGCGTGCCGAGCTGCGCCTGGCGCCCTTGCCTTTGCTGACGCAGCGTGTGGTCATCCCGCGCATCGATCTGACCGGTCCTGAGGCGCGTCTGGAGCGCCTGGCCGATGGCCGCGCAAACTGGGTGTTCGATTTGCCCAAGGCTGATCCCAATGCCAAGCCGTCCAGCTGGGAAGTGGATATCGGCGCCATCAAGTTCGATAAGGGCGTGGTCAGCCTGAATGACCAGACCCTCAAGACCCAGCTGGATCTGGTGATCGATCCGCTGGGCAAACCCATTCCCTTCAGCGACATCGTCGGCGACAAAGAAGCGAAAAAGGCCCAGGCAAAAGGTGCTTCGCCCCAGGACTACGCTTTTGGCCTGAGCGTTCAGGGCCAATATCATGGCCAGGCTCTCAAGGGCACCGGTAAGACTGGTGGCCTGCTGGCCTTGAAGGACGCCGCGCAGCCGTTCCCGGTTCAGGCTGATGTACAGGTGGGCGATACCCGGATTGCCGTTGCTGGCACCTTGACCGACCCGCAGAATCTTGGTGCCCTGGATCTGCGCCTGAAACTCTCGGGCAGCAGCCTGGGCAACCTCTATCCATTGACGGGTGTCACTCTGCCGGAGTCCCCTGCGTACGCTACGGACGGTCATCTGATCGCCAAATTGCACGACTCGGCGGGCATGAATTTCAGTTACCAAGGCTTCAACGGCAAGATCGGCCAGAGTGATATCCATGGCGATCTGGGCTTCGTCGCCAGCCAACCGCGGCCCAAGTTGACTGGCAAACTGGTCTCCGAACAATTGTTGTTCACCGACCTGGCGCCGCTGATTGGTGCCGATTCCAACGCCGATCAGAAGAAGCGCGGCGGCGCCAGCCAGCAACCGGTGGGCAAGGTGTTGCCGGTGCAAAAATTCGAGACCGATCGCTGGGCGGCCATGGATGCAGACGTCGAATTCACCGGCAAGAAAATTGTGAAAAGCCCCGAGTTACCGTTCACCGACCTCTATACCCACATTGTGCTCAACGACGGCCAGCTCAAGCTGCAACCGCTGCGCTTTGGCGTGGCCGGCGGCAAGCTTGATGCCGATATGCAATTCGATGGCCATAGCCAGCCGCTTCAGGCGCAGATCAGGCTGACAGCGCGCAACTTCAAGCTCAAGCAACTGTTTCCGACGTTCGAACCCATGAAAACCAGTTTTGGTGAGCTCAATGGCGACGCCGATTTCAGTGGCCGTGGCAACTCGGTCGCTGATTTGCTCGGCACCGCCAATGGCAATTTGAAGTTGCTGGTCAACGACGGGGCAGTCAGTCGCGGCCTGATGGAAATCGCCGGGCTGAACGTGGGCAACTATGTAGTCGGCAAAATGTTTGGCGACAAGGAAGTGAAGATCAACTGCGCAGCCTCCGATTTTGGCATCAAGGATGGCCTGGTGACGCCGCGACTGTTTGTCTTCGATACCGAGAACGCGATCATTTATATCGACGGCACGGTGAATATGAAGAGCGAGCAACTGGACCTGAAGATCAGTCCTGAATCCAAGGGCTTTCGCGTGTTCTCCCTGCGCTCGCCGCTGTATGTGAAGGGCACGTTCGCCAAGCCCAATGCCGGTGTCGAGAGCGGGCCGTTGCTGTTGCGCGGCGCGGGCATGGTGGCGCTGGGGGTGGTTGCCGGGCCAGCGGCTGGCTTGCTGGCATTGGTTGCGCCTAGTGGCGGCGAACCCAACCAGTGTGCACCGCTGCTGGAGCAGATGCGGGCGGGGAAAGCGCCGAAGACGGTTCAGTAAGGTCGAGTGCTCAGGGCAACACCGATCTGTAGAGCCGGCTTGCGGGCGATCGAGTCCGGAACGCTCGCATTGGGGGCGGTGACCGAGCTGATGCCATCGCCAGCAAGCCGGCTCATGCATGAGTTTCATTCGATTTTCATGGCGTACAAACGACGAAGGCCGCGATCAGATGAGGAATCCAATCGCGGCCTTGGTGTGAAGCAAACGTCTTACAGATCTTTCAGAATATCGGCCATATCGTCGGCATGTTCTTCTTCCTGAGCGAGGATATCTTCGAAGATGCGGCGGGTGGTCGGGTCCTGGTCACCGATGAACTGAATGATTTCCCGGTAGCTGTCGACCGCGATACGCTCGGCCACCAGATCCTCGTAGACCATCTCTTTCAAGGTGTTGCCCGCGACATACTGCGCGTGGGAGTTTTTCGACAGGGTGTCGGGGTTGAACTCCGGCTCGCCGCCCAGCTGTACGATACGCTCGGCCAACTGATCGGCGTGCTGTGCTTCCTGCTGGGCGTGCTCAAGAAACTCTGCTGCCGCAACACTGGCTTTCAGGCCGGTGGCCATATAGTGGTGGCGTTTATAGCGCAACACGCAGACCAGTTCAGTGGCCAGCGACTCATTAAGCAACCGCAGGATGGTTTCGCGGTCGGCGTTATAGCCTTCAGTCACTGCACCGTTCTCGACATTCTGGCGCGCACGCTGGCGAAGGGTGTTCACATCGGATAATTGCTGCACATTACTCATCAGGTGTCTCCATGGCGTGTACGGTTATCCTTCAGGCTCTTTGGCCTGAGCGGTCTAACTTGTGAGTCCTGGCGCAACGCAATAGTTCGGATTAGTTCGACCGCTGATTCTTCTCGTGCTGCTCACAGGTCATGAAGCCCTTGCTGTCGACTTTGCCGATATCGTTGAAGGACACGTAATACACCTGCTGTTTGCCGTCCTTGCTCAACACGTAGTTATTGCAGGTGCCGGGATAGGCCTTGCGCAGCACTCGGCTGGACGGTTCTCCACCGATGGTCAGGACCTGCTGTTCATTCATGCCCAGCTCGACCTGCTTGACCAGCGGCTGACTGCGATAGGTCAGGTAGTCCACCGGGTTCTGCACCTGACTGTGGCTACAGCCGGTAAGGGTGGCCAGGACGACAAGGGCGGCTAGGGTTTGCTTGTACATGGTGGTTACTCATGGGAAAGAGCCGCAAGATTGGGCCCGATACCGGTTTGAGCCATGATGTTGCGCAAGAGTTCGATGCTGGGGTGGCGATCAAGTATTAGTTTGCCACGACGCTGGTTTTGTCATCATCAGCGCTGATACTGGACGGATGGTCGCTAAGGACGTGTTCATGGCAGAAGATCAGGCTACCCGTTATCCCTTGCTGCTGGTGCCAGGCATGCTGGGATTTGTGCGGCTGGGGTTTTATCCGTACTGGTTCGGCATCGTCAAGGCGTTGCGCCGGGGCGGGGCCAAGGTCTATCCGGTGATGGTTTCGGCGATGCACTCCACCGAAGTGCGGGGCGAACAGCTACTGGCGGCCATCGAAGACGTCCTGCGTGAAACGGGTGCAGAAAAGGTCAATCTGATCGGCCATAGTCATGGCGCGCTGACCAGTCGTTATGTGGCGGCGCGACATCCTGAACGGGTGGCGTCGGTCACCTCGGTGGCCGGGCCCAATCATGGCTCGGAACTGGCCGATTATCTGGAGCGGCGTTTTCCCCTGGGCAGCTTGGGCAATGGCGTGCTCAATGTGGTACTGGGCATGTCAGTCTGGTTGCTGGGCCTGCTGGAGACCGGTTATCGCGGGCCGCGGCTGCCCATGGATATCGACGCATCGCACAGGTCCCTGACCACCCGTGGCGTTGCCGAGTTTAACTGCCGGTATCCCCAGGGCCTGCCCCGGACCTGGGGCGGGCAGGGCGAAGAACTGGTCAACGGCGTGCGTTACTACTCCTGGTCCGGGACCCTGCAGCCCGGGCGCAGCGACCGGGGCCGTAATCGCTTTGATGGCAGCAACCTGACCTGCCGCTTCTTTGCCCATGCCTTTGCCCACGAGCGCGAACAATGTGACGGCATGGTCGGGCGCTACAGCTCGCATCTGGGGACGGTGATCGGCTCCGACTACCCCCTGGACCACTTCGATATCGTCAACCAGCACTTCGGCATGGTCGGCAAGGGTGCCGATCCGGTCGGCCTGTTTATGCAACACGCTGGGCGGTTGAAGGCCTCAGGGCTGTAGCGCCACCGGGCGCAGTGGCGTGCGCCAGCGTTCGGCGAGGATCACCCCGGCCAGGGTCAGGCCGCCGCCGAGCAAGTGAAAGGATGCCAGTTGTTCGCCCAGAATCAGCGCCGCCGCAACCACCGTGACAATCGGCAGCAGGTTGAAGAACAGGGTGGTGCGCTCCGGCCCCAGACGGGCGATCGACTGCATCCACAGCAACGGCGCGAGCATTGAGGTGGGGATACCGGCATACAGCACCAGCGCGATATTGTGCATGTTCAGCCCGACCCGTGGCGTCAGCAGGAACATCGGCAGCAGCATGATGGTTGCCGCCACGGCCTGTAGATACAGCAGTTGCAACGGCGGCAAACGCAGCTGCCATTTGCGCAACAGGATGCTATAGACCGCAAACGCCAAGGCGGCCAACAGCAGCATGGCATCACCCAGATTCAGCCCTTGATGGGCCAGATTGCCGATATGCCCGGCCGACACCACTTCCAGTACCCCGGCCACCGAAATCAGCGCGCCGATGAGCGCCCCCCAGGTCAGTTGCGAACCGAGCACCACCGAGGCCATCAGCAGCGCCATGATCGGAATCAGCGACGGAATGATGGCCATGTTAGTAGCCGAGGTGATGCCCGCCGCGAAGTAGGCCAGGCTTTGAAAGAGGGCCATGCCCAGGGCGGCCAGGACTATGACCTTGCCCAGCACCGGCTTGATCGCTGCACGATTGCGCCAGACCGGCAGGATCAGGAAGGGTGTAAACAGCAGCGCCGCCAGCAGCCAGCGATAAAAGCCGATCTCCGACGGTCCGATGGCCCCGGCGCTGGCCTTGGTGACAAGGGTATTGCCGGCCCAGATCAGGACCGTCAACAGGGGAAGCAGATAAGACATGAATGAAGCGTCTCCGTAATGAACCCGGAGTATCTGCCTGTCTGGTTAGCTGGCTATACTCCGTTTCGGACAATCAGCCACTCAAGACGGACATCATGGCCACAAAGATCGTCAACATGCCCAGAGAGCCGGTCAGTGGCCTGGATTTCGACCAGCCGCTGTTCATTTATCTGCGCTACGGCGAGTTTGATGCCGACAGTTACAGCGACCCGCACAGCCATACCTGGGGCCAGCTCAACTACGCCTCCCGTGGCGTGATGCAAATCGAAGTCGGCGGCCAGCGCTTCCTGTCGCCGCCGCAATATGGCGTCTGGGTGCCGCCAGGCATGGAGCACAGCTGTTATATGCGCGATGCTGTGGTCTATCGCTCGGTCTACATTGCCAGCGAGCAGTGCGCTGATTTTCCGGGTGAGCCTTGCACCCTTGAGATCGGCGCGATTCTGCGGGCCATCTTCGGTGATTTCGCCGAACGCGATGTGCGCATCCCTGAGACGCCCGCTGATATTCGCCTGGCGCAGGTGCTGATCGACCAGTTGCGTAGTGCACCGCTGCAGACGCGCTATCTGCCCTACGCGCAAAGCTCCGGCCTGGCTTTGGTGATGCAGGCACTGCAAAGCGACCCCAGCGACAACCGCACCCTGGCCGAATGGGCGCAACAGGTTTACGTGAGTGAGCGCACCCTGGCCCGCCAGTGTCTGCGCGAACTGGGCATGAGCTTTGGTGACTGGCGTCAGCGGTTGCGCTTTCTGGCAGCCATCGAAGCGTTGGATACTCGCCGCACAGTTCAGGAAATCGCCTTCGACATGGGTTACAGCAGCGCCTCGGCTTTTATCGCCATGTTCCAGCGCCAGGCCGGTTGCACGCCGGAACAGTACCGTCGCCAGGGCGGCAGCCACGCCTGACATGTCTCGCAACATTTGTTGACTACACTTGAAGACAGACTGCGCTGACCGGCGCAGCGGTCTGGGAGATGGATCGATGAAGCTATTGCGTGTTTCTCTGTTGTGCGTGGGCCTGCTCATGGGTACTCAGGGCTTTGCCGCCACCGCGCAACAAAACAAAATGACCACCTGCAATGCCGATGCTACGGCAAAGTCGCTCAAGGGCGATGAACGCAAGACCTTCATGAGCACCTGCCTCAAGGCCGCCCCTGCGGCGACTGCACTTACCCCGCAGCAGGAAAAAATGAAGTCCTGCAATGCTGATGCTGCGAGTAAGGCGCTCAAGGGCGATGCGCGCAAGACCTTCATGAGTGACTGTCTCAAGAAGAAATAATTCTTCACGGATAGCCTGGCCGACAGCAAAGCCGCGCCAACCTTGATGGCGTCAGGGTTGGCTTGAAAAACGCGCTTTCACTCTCACTCATCAGATGACTGGTTCTCGCCCCGGAACGCTGGCAGACTGCCCACCTCTTTACGCTGCGGGTTCGAAGGGCTATGCCAACGTTTTCTTCACGTCAGGTCTTGTTGGCCAGTTGGGTCATCATCATTGGCGGCTTGCTTCTGGTCATGCCGCTGACCTTGCTGCCCAGCCTGCTGGCAGGGCTTCTTGTCTACGAACTGGTGAACATGCTGACCCCGCTGTTGCAGCGGCTGGTTGCAGGGGAGCGCGCCCGTTGGGTGGCGGTGGCCTTGCTGGGGACTTTGGTGGTGAGCGTGTTGGCGCTGATTTTCGCTGCCGCCATCAGCTTTGTCCTGCATGAGGCGGAAAACCCCGGCGCCTTTCTCGACAAATTCATGACCCTGGTAGACCGCGCCCGTGGTCAGTTGCCGCCGATGATCGATAACTACTTGCCCGCCAGCGCTGCCGAGTTCCAGGTGTCACTGGGCGAGTGGCTCAAACGCCACGTCGGCGAGCTGCAAAGCCTTGGCAAAGGTGCGGCGCATACCTTCGTCACCTTGCTGATCGGTATGGTGCTGGGGGCGATCATTGCCTTGCAGAAGATTTCCGAAGTACATACCCGCAAGCCCTTGGCCGCTGCGTTATTTGACCGTCTCAGCCTGCTCAGCAGCGCATTTCGCAATATCGTTTTTGCCCAGATCAAGATTTCCCTGCTCAACACCGCGTTTACCTCGGTGTTCCTGGCGGTTGTCCTGCCGTTGTGCGGCATCCATCTGCCACTGACCAAGACCCTGATCGCCCTGACCTTCCTGCTCGGCCTGCTGCCGGTGGTAGGCAACCTGATGTCCAACACCCTGATTTTTATCGTCGGCCTGTCGCTGTCGATCTGGGTCGCGTTGGCGGCGTTGGGCTATCTGATAGTGATCCACAAGGTCGAGTACTTCCTCAACGCGCGGATTGTCGGCGGGCAGATCAATGCCAAGTCGTGGGAGCTGCTGCTGGCGATGCTGATTTTCGAATCGGCGTTCGGCCTGCCGGGGGTGGTGGCAGGGCCGATTTATTACGCCTATCTCAAGAGCGAGTTGCGTAACGCGCAGTTGGTTTGAGGCAGATGTAAAACAATGTGGGACCGGCTTTAGCCGGGAATGCGACTTCCCGGCTGAAGCCGGTCCCACAAGAAACCATTGAGCAATCAGCCGTAACGCTTCTTCGCCTCGATCGCCAGGCCGCTGCCGATGCTGCCAAAGATATTGCCTTCCACATGGCGGGCATTGGGCAGCATCGCCGAGATGCTGTTGCGCAGCGCCGGGATGCCGCTGGAACCGCCGGTGAAGAACACCGTATTGACCTGATCGACCCTTGCGCCCGCCTTGACCAGCAATTCGGTCACGCTGTTGCGCACCCGCTCCAGCAGCGCGTCGATGGCGGCTTCGAACATCACCCGGCTCAAATCCACGCTCAGGCCCGCTTCGATGCGGTCCATCGGCAGGTGGCGGCTTTCGTTGTGGGTCAGCTGGATCTTGGTTTCTTCCACTTCCATCGCCAGCCAGTGCCCGGCGCGCTGATCAATCAGCTTGAACAGGCGATCGATGCCCTGGGTGTCTTCGATGTCGTAGCGCATGCTGCCCAACGCCAGTTGGGATTTCTGCGAGTACACCGAGTTGATGGTGTGCCAGGTCGCCAGGTTGATGTGGGTGCTGGTCGGCATATAGGCACCGCTTTTCATGCGGCTGCCATAGCCGAACAGTGGCATCACGCCTTGCAGGCTTAGCTGTTTGTCGAAGTCAGTCCCGCCGATGTGCACGCCGCCGGTGGCCAGAATGTCTTCGTGACGGTCATCATAGAAACGTCGATCCGGTGACAGGCGCACCAGGGAGAAGTCCGAGGTACCGCCGCCGATGTCGACGATCAACACCAGTTCTTCACCGGTAATGGTCGACTCGTAGTCAAAGGCCGCTGCGATGGGCTCGTACTGGAACGAAACTTCCTTGAAGCCGATCTTGCGCGCCACTTCGGCCAGGGTGTCCTCGGCGTCCTGGTCGGCGGCGATGTCGTCATCGACGAAATGCACCGGGCGGCCCAGTACCACCTCTTCGAACTCACGGCCTGCGGTGGTTTCGGCGCGCTTCTTCAACTCGCCGATAAACAGCCCCAGCAGGTCCTTGAACGGCATCGCCGTGCCCAGCACGCTAGTGTCGTGCTTGATAAGCTTGGAGCCCAGCAGGCTCTTGAGCGAGCGCATCAGCCGGCCTTCGTAACCCTCCAGGTACTCGTGCAGGGCCAGGCGGCCGTACACCGGGCGACGTTCTTCCATGTTGAAGAACACCACCGAAGGCAGGGTGATCTTGTCGTCCTCCAGCGCAATCAGCGATTCCACGCCAGGTCGCAGCCAGCCGACCGTGGAATTGGACGTGCCAAAGTCGATACCGCAGGCACGGGCCGGGGATTGGTCATTCATGTCTTTTACGTTCCAGTCAAAAAACGGCCGCGCAGTGTATGTCAGTGCAGGCCGGATGCGTAGGGCGAAACATCGGGAATACAAACTTATCTGTATTTCATCGCCTGACTTGAACTAAGGGCTTTGACCCCCAATCTTGAAGGCATTCCCGGGCGACGAACGTGCGAGGCTTCAAGTCAGCGTGTTCGGCTGCCGATACACTTCAACGCCAATTGATCCAGATGCCCTTTCAATGAAGCAGATGCGCTGCGCAAAGCTCGAAGGCGTCTGGCTGCTGGAAACCTGAGGATGGTAACCACTCGATGGATTTCAAAGACTATTACAAGATTCTTGGGGTTGACCCGACTGCGGACGAGAAGGCCATCAAGGCCGCGTACCGCAAGTTGGCCCGCAAGTATCACCCTGATGTGAGCAAAGAAGCCGGGGCCGAGGACAAGTTCAAGGAAGCCGGTGAAGCCTACGAAGTGCTGGGTGACGCGGAAAAGCGCGCCGAGTACGACGAAATCCGCAAATACGGCCAACAAGGCCGGCCATTTCAAACGCCACCGGGCTGGCAGAGCCGCACCGGTGCGGGCGCCTATGAGAGCAATGCGGACTTCTCCGAGTTCTTCAGCTCGATCTTTGGTGGTCGTGGGCAAGGTGCGGGCGGCGGTCGACCACGTAGCCAGGCGCGCAAGGGCCAGGATGTCGAGATGGACCTGGCGATCTTCCTCGAAGAGACCCTGGCCACCGAGTCCAAGCAGGTCAGCTTCAAAGTGCCGCAGCACAACGCGGCGGGCCAGCGCATGGCTGATATCACCAAGACCCTGAACGTGAAGATCCCGGTCGGTGTGGTCGATGGCGAACGCATCCGCCTCAAGGGCCAGGGCGCACCGGGCGTTTCCGGTGGTGAAAATGGCGATCTGTACCTGACCATCCGCCTGGCCCCGCATCCGCGCTTCGAGATCGAAGGCCATGACCTGGTCATCAGTGTGCCCTTGGCGCCTTGGGAAGCCGTGCTCGGCACCAAGGTCGCGGTACCGACCCTGACCGGCAAGATCAACCTGACCATCCGCCCCGATAGCCAGAACGGCCAGCGCTTGCGGGTCAAAGGCAATGGCTTGCAGAACAAGCAGGGCGGCCGTGGCGACCTGCTGGCACAGATCAGGATCGTCATGCCCAAGACCACTGACGACGCTACCCGCGCCCTGTGGAAGGCCCTGGCGGACAAGGCTGGGTTCGATCCGCGGGCGCAGTGGAACTGATCCGTTGCCGGACCTTCAGGGTTTGTGCAGGGGCGTTGGAGCGAGGCTTGCCCGCGAATAAGGTCTTGCAGACGATACATTTATCGGATGCACGGTCCTCTTCATGGGCAAGCCTGTCGCCCATCAAATGATGCAAAAGCTACTGACTTCTCGGCAGCACCACGGTAAAGGTGGTGCCGTCGCCTATGGTCGAGGTCACGGTGATGCTGCCGCCGTGGGCCATGACCACTTCCTTGACGATAAACAGCCCCAGGCCAAGGCTGGTCGAAGGATTTTGTGGGCTTGAGGTCTCGCTGGTGGCCCGTACTAACGGGTCGAAGATACTGCCGATGGCGTCTTCGGCAATAGGCTCGCCCTTGTTGTGTACGCTCAGGACCACATGGTCGTCTTCGCCGATGAGCCTGATATCGATCTCATGGTGATCGGCGCCGTGCTGAATTGCATTACCGATCAGGTTTTGCAGCAGTTGATTGAGGCGCCCGTGATCCCACTTGCCCTGAGTATCGCCGTGCACTTGCAACTGCGGGTTTTGCCCCGGCCGGGCGGCGCAGGCTTCGGCGATGGCTTCGCGGCAGGCGCTGGCCAGGTCCATGGGCTTGCAGTCGATGGGCAGGCTGGCGCCCAGGCGGCTACGGACGAACTCCAGCAGGTCGCTGACCATACTGGCCATATGCCGAGTGCCGAGCTTGATATGGGAGATGTAGGCCAGCGCCTTTTCGTCCAGATTGGCATTGCGTGCCAGGCGTTCGGTGGACATGCTCACTGCCTGTAGCGGTGCGCGCAGATCATGGCCGAGGATGGCCAGGAAAATATCCCGTGAGCGGTCGACCTGCTCGGCATAGGCGGCGGTGGACTCGGCCAGGGCTTCGTCGATGGCTTCGTTGAAGCGGATCATGTCCTGAAGATTGGCGATATCCGGCGAGGTCAGGCTATCGACCCACAAGCGAATGACCGTGGCGCGCAGATGGCGAAACTCCGAGGTCATTTGCACCAGGTCGAAACCGACGATATGGCGCAGTTCGCCATGACTGGCCGCAGCCTGGTCCAGGCTCGGAGTCTTGCCCGACTCCTCCCCCTTGGCCTTTTCGGCCTGCTCCCGCTTGCTTTGCGCGGTCTGCATGTCCCGCGACGCAGCCAGCAGGATCGATTTGGCATGGTCGCGCAGGCCGACGCTATCCATTGAGTCGGCTGCGGGCTTCAGGGTTCTGGCAAAGTCTTCCCATTCGTCGACGATGCGATCTACATGGGCAACGATAAAGTCGGACAGACGCATAACCAGTTACCTCGACGAGAAGCCCGTGATCTTAGCGCCTTTGCGGTTTCCGACAAATAGCCGTTGCGCGGTTATAAAACGGACTTAACTGAATACTGAAACCTCGACGAACAGGTCAGTGTCATTTTTGCCAGTGGACAGGCTGTCGGCCGATAGCGAATCAGTACGTGGGGGGAGAAAGCGGGAAGGGAGAATCATCATGTTGAAAGAGGATTTCGCCGCGTTTGTAGAAACGCAGATCAATGAGGCTGCGCAGGGAATTGCAACAAATAAGAGCGTAAAACGCGATGACGTCGGATTCGGCCAGCTTGGGTTTTATCTGGCACTACGACGCTGGTTGCTGGGCCAGTCCAGTGCCGAAGATATCGGCCTTTTTGATGCCATGAATGATTCACTGCAGGCCTTGCAGTTATTGAAGAGCGGAGAATCCTTTTTAGCGCGTCTCAAGATGACTGAGCCCCCTGGCGATAGCGTCATTATCGTCGACGATACCTCATTGCAAAAATGGGTTGCGCAAGACGACGCACCGATGCTGGTCGAGTTCAGCCAACCTGGCGTCAATGAGTTCGGCGAACCGGACAAGAGTGCGAAGACCGGAGAAATCATGGACCGATTGGCGAAGGACTATGCCGGTAAGGTCAGGTTTCTTCGCGCTCCTATGGCAGCCTGTGCAGCCTCAGCCGAAAAATACGCGGTCACGTCCGTACCTGCGGTGCTTTTTCTCAAGAATAATCAGGTAGCGGAAAGCGTAGTCGATTTCCATTTGGTGACCTGGTACCGGCAGAAAATTGAGTCGTTGTGGTCCATCGAGCCGGTTTGAAGGGCCCTCACAAGTCTTCGTGCCGGAGCACAGGCCCATTCTCTCTGATGAAATGGTCATGATCCTCAATCCGCCCGTTTCCGACAGACAGCCTGCGTACGTTAACAAAACGACCTTTACTTGAAGAGGCTCCATCACTATCGCGGCCTCTGCACGTTGTCGATTTCCCGGTGCCCTTTTTGTCAGGTTGAGACTAGCCAGGAGCATAACCAACCAGGGAGATGGATCATGAGTGTCATAACCGTTACAGATTCAACCTTCGAAGCAGAGGTACTGCAAAGTGCAATACCTACTGTGGTTGAATTCACCACCCGTATAAAGACCAATAAAAGTGGTGCTGACAATGCCAGTGCAAAAATGGACAAGACTATCGACAGTCTGGCTGCCAGCTACGCTGGCACAGTCAAGTTCGTCAGGGTTGAGATCGAATTGGATCAGGACCTGAAGGACACCCTGAACCCGTCGACTTCGGCGAAATACGAAATCAATCACGGGCCAACTCTGGTGCTGATCAAGGGTGGGGCGCGGGCGAAAGACAGCAGTGGTACGCAGGTGGATGATCTGGTGGGTAACTATACAGACGAGCAGGTACGTACCTGGGTCAGCAGAATCGGTGGCGGCAAACTTTAGCCTGCGAGATGCACAGGGCCTGGCTGCGAAGCGAGGCCCTTGCTGTTTACCCGTCAGAACAGAAAGTAGCGCTGCGCCATCGGCAGTACATCCGCCGGTTCACACCATAGCAACACGCCATCGGCCTTGACCTGATAGGTCTGTGGGTCTACCTCGATGTCCGGCAGGTAGTCGTTGTGAATCAGGTCTTTCTTCTGCACGCTGCGGCAGCCTTTGACCACGCTGATCTGTTTTTTCAGACCAAGGGTCGCGGGAACGCCTGCATCGAAGGCCGCCTGGCTGATGAAGGTCAGGCTGGTGGCGTGCAGTGAGCTGCCAAAGCTTGCGAACATCGGGCGGTAGTGCACCGGTTGCGGGGTCGGGATCGAGGCGTTGGCGTCGCCCATCAGGCTCGCGGCAATGGCGCCGCCCTTGAGGATCAGGGTCGGCTTGACGCCGAAGAACGCCGGGCGCCAGAGCACCAGGTCGGCCCACTTGCCCACTTCGATCGAGCCCACTTCATGGCTGATGCCGTGGGTGATGGCCGGGTTGATCGTATATTTTGCGATATAGCGCTTGGCGCGGAAGTTGTCGTTACCTTCGCCATCCTGAGGCAGCGGGCCGCGCTGCCTCTTCATTTTGTCGGCGGTCTGCCAGGTGCGCATGATCACTTCGCCAACCCGGCCCATGGCCTGGCTGTCAGAGCTGAGCATGGAGAACGCGCCCAGGTCGTGCAGGATATCTTCGGCGGCGATGGTCTCGCGGCGGATACGGCTTTCGGCAAAGGCGACGTCTTCGGCGATGCTCGGGTCCAGGTGATGGCAGACCATCAGCATGTCCAAGTGTTCGTCGATGGTGTTGCGGGTGAACGGCCGCGTCGGATTGGTCGAGCTGGGCAACACGTTGGGGAAGCCGCAGGCCTTGATGATGTCCGGGGCATGGCCTCCCCCGGCGCCTTCGGTGTGATAGGTGTGGATGGTGCGGTTCTTGAACGCGGCCAGGGTGGTTTCGACGAAGCCGGATTCGTTCAGGGTGTCGGTGTGAATGGCCACCTGCACGTCATACTCGTCCGCCACGCTCAGGCAGTTGTCGATGGCCGCAGGAGTGGTGCCCCAGTCTTCATGAAGCTTGAGACCAATGGCCCCGGCCTTGACCTGTTCGACCAACGGCCCTGGCAGGCTGACGTTGCCCTTGCCGGTGAAGCCGATGTTCATCGGGAACGAGTCCGCAGCCTGGAGCATACGCGCCATGTGCCATGGCCCCGGGGTCACGGTGGTGGCGTTGGTGCCCGTGGCCGGGCCGGTGCCGCCGCCGATCATGGTGGTCACGCCGCTCATCAGGGCTTCTTCGATCTGCTGCGGGCAGATGAAGTGGATGTGGGTATCGACGCCACCTGCTGTCAGAATCATGCCTTCACCGGCGATGATCTCGGTGGCCGCGCCAATGGCAATGGTCACGTCCGGCTGGATATCCGGATTACCGGCCTTGCCGATGGCGGCAATGCGGCCGTTCTTGATGCCGACGTCGGCTTTGACGATGCCCCAGTGGTCGATGATCAGGGCGTTGGTGATCAGGGTGTCGACCACCTCGGCAGCCAGCAGTTGGCCCTGGCCCATACCATCACGAATGACCTTGCCGCCGCCGAACTTCACTTCTTCGCCGTAGGTAGTGAAGTCTTTCTCGACTTCGATCCACAGCTCGGTGTCCGCCAGGCGAACCTTGTCGCCAACGGTGGGGCCGAACATGTCGGCGTAGGCTTGTCTGGAAATCTTCATCGGGATTCCTTGAATTCATTGAATGCTGTATTTCAGCCGTTCTCCGTTGGAGCGAGGCTTGCCCGCGAACCAGTTGACGCGGTGTGTCAGGCAAACAGCGTTGAGGCATTCGCGGGCAAGCCTCGCTCCTGCGGGCGGCGAGTTGGATTAATCCAAATTGCCCATCACCCGCCCGGCAAAACCGAACACCCGGCGATGCCCGGCCAGGTCCACCAATTCCACCTCTCGCGACTGCCCCGGTTCGAAGCGCACGGCGGTGCCGGCCGGGATGTTCAGGCGCATGCCGCGGCTGGCGGCGCGGTCAAAGGTCAGGGCGTCGTTGGTTTCGAAAAAATGAAAGTGCGAGCCGACCTGAATCGGCCGGTCGCCGCTGTTGGCGACGCTCAAGGTAATCGTGCGGCGCCCGGCATTGAGTTCGATGTCACCGGGCTGGATCTGGTATTGGCCAGGAATCATGCGGGTTGTCCCAAGGTCTTGAAGTAGATGGCGGTCGGCGTGTAGCGGCCGTCCGGGCTTTGGCAGTAGTTGGGCAGTTCGCCCACCCGGGTGTAGCCCAAGGCGCGATAGAAGGCCTCGGCGGCGGACCCGGCTTCGGTGTCCAGGTACAACAGGCCGCGCTTGTGCTGCTGGGCCATCTGTTCGACGGCTTTCATCAGCTGGCTGCCCAGGCCGCGGCCCTTGGCGCTGTCGCGCACCATGAGCTTCTGGATTTCGGCGCGGTTGCGGCCATTGGCTTTCTGGCACAGGGCCAGTTGGGCGCTGGCCAGGACTTCTTCTTCCTGGACCACTACCCACAACAACAGGCTGCCGTTGGTGACTTCACTTTTCAGGCTGTCACACCAGGCGTAAGCCTGCTCGCTGTCCAGGTCGGCCATGAACCCTACCGAGGCGCCGTGCTGCACGGCATCCAATAACAGTTCGACCAAACCATGGCGGTAATGCGCAAAGCTTTCAGCGTTCACACGTCGTAACTGGGCGGGGTTCATGGGCTGCTCTCTAGTGGGTTTGCGGAGCTTGTGAGGCCGGGGCCGTGGCGCCCGGCGACAGGTCCAGTTGCATGAAGGTCAGGTCCAGCCAGCGGCCGAACTTGGTGCCCACCTGGGGCATCTGCCCGGTGGTGATGAAACCGAGGCGTTCGTGCAGGCCCACCGAGGCGGCGTTACCGCTTTCGATAGCGGCGACCATCATGTGCTTGTCGCACAGACGGGCGCGTTCAATCAGGGCTTGCATCAGCAGCGGGCCGAGGCCTTTGCCGCGTTGATCGGCGCGCACGTAGACCGAATGCTCGACGGTGTGGCGGAAGCCTTCGAAAGGGCGCCAATCACCAAACGAGGAATAACCCAACACCTGACCGTCGTCCTGAACGGCGACGAGGATCGGATAGGCCTGCGCTTTGCGAGCGTCAAACCAGGCCTGGCGGTTGGCCAGGTCCACGGGTTGTTCGTTCCAGATCGCCGTGGTGTTGAGCACGGCGTCGTTGTAAATGTCCCGCACGCCCGGCAGGTCGGTGGGCAGTGCATCGCGAATCAGGAAAGTCATGGTCGGTTCTGCGTCCTTGGTGTTGCTCGGCTCAGGCGATCGGCTGGTGCACCGTGACCAGTTTGGTGCCGTCAGGGAAGGTGGCCTCGACCTGAATCTCCGGGATCATTTCCGGGATGCCTTCCATGACCTGTTCACGGCTGAGCAGGGTGGTGCCGAAGTGCATCAGTTCGGCGACGGTCTGGCCATCGCGGGCGCCTTCGAGCAGGGCCGCTGAAATATAGGCCATGGCTTCCGGATAGTTGAGCTTCACACCTCGCGCCAGGCGCCGTTCGGCCACCAGGCCGGCAGTGAAGATCAGCATTTTGTCTTTTTCGCGTGGGGTCAGGTCCATTGTTCAATCCGTTCTTGAATTCAGTTTGTCCGTCCGGGCGTTTTCGCGGCTGAATCCGCTCCCACAGGTAATCATTGTTCTCTGTGGGAGCGGATTCATCCGCGAAAGCGTTGGTCCCGACGATGAAATATTTCAGGTACTCCAGATCCTCGGTGCCACCGCCTCGCGCCCCAGCAATACCGGGCGCAACAGCTTCCACAATTCAATCAGCCAGGCCCGGGCATGTAGTGCCTCAAAGGCCAGGCAGCGAGCGACCAGCAGGCCCGGTAGTTGGGTCAGGTCACCGCGCACGTTCTTGCTCAACGAACGGCAGGTTTCCAGCAGTTCGCTATCGATCTCGCCGGTGATCAGCAGGGTGGCGAATACGCTCTTGCCGTCCAGGCCCATGGGCGAGTCGAGCAGGCCGTCACCGCCGATGATGCGTTGTCGTTCGTGCCAGAGCAATTGGCCGTCGCGACGGATATCCAGGTGCGACTGAAAATGGCCCTGAGCGAAACGCTCGTCGCTGGCCGGCCGACCCAAGGCCACCACATCCCAGTAAAGCAGGCGGGCGTCGCCTTGCAGCTCGACGCGGGTGGTGAGTTCGGCCTGGGCCGCACTGAACACGATGGTTTCCTGAGGCAGCCATTCCAGGGTGGCGCCGGCCGCAACCTTCAACTCAAGCTGCTGATAGGCCGGGCCTGCGGCGCGATACCATTTGGCCGCGCCGGGGCTGGTCAACTGCGCCCAGGCGTCGGTGCCGACCGTGGCCGAGATATTCAGCCGGTCACCGCCCGCGATGCCGCCTGGCGGGTGGACGATGATGTGCTGGCAGACTTGCGGGCCTTCGGCGTACAGGTGCTTTTGTACCCGCAGCGGGCCGATGTGGCGCCGTTGCACCGGCCGCGTGCTGTCGCCGAAACGCCCATAGCCCAGCTCCAGCTCGGCGTGCCAGCTGGGGGTGAACAGGGCGGTGTGGGCAGGAAGATTCATAGGGGTCTTTGTCGTTCTGTGAAGGTGAGCACCTTAGATCAAATTGTTACCAGGCCGCGAACACCTTCGCTTTCCATATTCTCGCCACGGCCCTGCTGGACGATTTCGCCACGGGACATCACCAGGTACTGGTCGGCCAGCTCGGCGGCGAAATCGTAGAACTGCTCCACCAGCAGGATGGCCATATCGCCGCGCTCGGCGAGCTTCTTGATCACTGCGCCGATCTCCTTGATCACCGATGGCTGGATGCCTTCGGTGGGTTCGTCGAGGATCAACAGGCGCGGCCGACTGGCCAACGCCCTGCCGATGGCCAGCTGTTGTTGCTGGCCGCCGGAGAGGTCACCGCCGCGCCGATGTTTCATTTGCAGCAGCACCGGGAACAGCTCGTAGATAAAGGCGGGCACTTCTTTCGCTTCGGAGCCGGGAAAGCGTGACAGGCCCATCAGCAGGTTTTCTTCGACGGTCAGGCGCCCGAAAATCTCCCGGCCTTGCGGCACATAGGCGATGCCGGCATGCACCCGTTGGTGGGGCTTGAAGCCGGTGATGGCCTTGCCTTCCCATTGCACCGAGCCCTCTTTGGACGGCAACAGGCCCATCAGCACCTTGAGCAACGTGGTCTTGCCGACGCCGTTACGGCCCAGCAGGCAGGTCACTTCGCCGATCTTCACATCGAAGGACAGACCGCGCAGGATGTGGCTGCCGCCGTAGTATTGGTGAAGCTTTTCGACTTGGAGCATTCGTTCGTTCCTCACAAGCGGCGAGCTACAAGCTTCAAGCCGCAAGAAAAAGCAGTTCGGAGTACGCGCTTCTAGCTTGTCGCTTGCAGCTCGAAGCTCGCAGCTGGGCGCTTTCAGCGCCCCAGATAGACTTCGATCACCCGCTCATCCGCCTGCACGTCTTCCAGCGATCCTTCCGCCAGCACGCTGCCCTGGTGCAGTACGGTGACGTGGTCGGCGATGGTGCCGACAAAGCCCATGTCGTGCTCCACCACCATCAGCGAATGCTTGCCTGCCAGGCTTTTGAACAGTTCGGCGGTGAATTCGGTTTCGGCGTCAGTCATGCCTGCCACCGGCTCGTCGAGTAACAGTAGTTGCGGGTCCTGGACCAGCAGCATGCCGATCTCGAGGAACTGTTTCTGGCCGTGGGACAGCAAACCTGCCGGGCGATGCATGGAGGTGGTCAGGCGGATGGTGTCGAGCACTTCGGCGATGCGGTCCTGCTGCTCGCCACTCAGACGCGCGCGCAGGCTGGCCCAGACCGATTTGTCGGTCTTCTGCGCCAATTCGAGGTTTTCGAACACGCTCAGGGCTTCGAACACCGTGGGCTTCTGGAATTTGCGACCGATCCCGGCCTGGGCGATCTGCACTTCGCTCATCTGGGTCAGGTCCAGGGTTTCGCCGAACCAGGCCTTGCCGTGACTGGGGCGAGTCTTGCCGGTGATCACGTCCATCAGGGTGGTCTTGCCCGCGCCGTTGGGACCGATGATGCAGCGCAGCTCGCCAACACCGATGTACAGGTTCAGGTCGTTCAGAGCCTTGAAGCCGTCGAAGCTGACGCTGATGTCCTCCAGAGTCAGGATGGTGCCGTGGCGCGTATTGAGGCCTTGCCCAGCTGCCTGGCCGAGGCCGATGGCATCACGGCTGGTGCCGGCGTCCTTGTTCGGCGACAGCAGTGGCTCGTAGGCCGGTTCCAGCATGAACGAGGGAGTCGGAGTGGTTTTCATTGTTCGCCCCTTTTCTTGAGCAGACCAATCACACCCTTGGGCAAGTACAGGGTCACGATGATGAACAGTGCGCCGAGGAAGAATAGCCAGTACTCGGGGAAGGCCACGGTGAACCAGCTCTTCATGCCGTTGACCAGCCCGGCGCCGAGCAGCGGGCCGATCAGGGTGCCGCGACCGCCGAGGGCGACCCAGACGGCAGCCTCGATGGAGTTGGTCGGCGACATTTCGCTGGGGTTGATGATGCCGACCTGAGGAACATACAAGGCCCCGGCCAGACCGCACAACACTGCGCTCAACACCCAGACGAACAGCTTGAAACCGCGTGGATCGTAGCCGCAGAACATCAGGCGGTTCTCGGCGTCGCGTACGGCGGTCAGCACCCGGCCGAACTTGCTCCGGGCCAGGCGCCAGCCGAGCAGGAGGCTGGCGACCAGCAACACGACGGTGGCGATAAACAGCGCCGCCCGAGTGCCCTGGGAGCTGATGCTGAATCCGAGGATGCTGCGGAAATTGGTGAAGCCGTTATTACCCCCGAACCCGGTTTCGTTACGGAAGAACAGCAACATGCCGGCGAAGGTCAGGGCCTGGGTCATGATCGAGAAATACACGCCCTTGATCCGCGAGCGGAAGGCGAAGAAACCGAAGACCAGCGCCAGCAGCCCTGGCGCCAGTACCACCAGACACATTGCCCAGAGGAAGTGCTGGGTGCCGCTCCAGTACCACGGTAGTTCGGTCCATGACAGGAAGGTCATGAAGGCGGGCAATTCATCCCCCGATGCCTGGCGCATCAGGTACATGCCCATGGCGTAGCCGCCGAGGGCGAAGAACAGGCCGTGGCCCAGGGAAAGCAGCCCGGCGTAGCCCCAGACCAGATCCAGGGCCAGGGCGACGATGGCATAGCACAGGATCTTGCCCACCAGGGTCAGGGTATAGGCCGACACTTGCAGGCCGTTTTCGGCGGGCAACAGTGATAGCAGGGGCAGGGCCAGCAGCACCGCAAGCACGACGGCGGCAATCGCCAGCGTGCCCTTGGGGCCGACCTTTTGTGCAGCGGTTAGCATCAATGGCTGGCTCATCAGTCGATCACCCGTCCTTTCAGTGCGAAGAGGCCTTGCGGACGTTTCTGAATAAACAGAATGATCAGCGCCAGGATGAGGATCTTGCCCAGTACGGCGCCGATCTGCGGTTCGAGAATCTTGTTGGCGATGCCCAGGCCGAAGGCCGCGGTGATGCTACCGGCCAACTGGCCGACACCGCCGAGCACCACCACCAGGAACGAGTCAATGATGTAGCTCTGGCCCAGGTCCGGGCCAACGTTGCCGATCTGGCTCAAGGCCACGCCACCAAGCCCGGCGATGCCGGAGCCGAGCCCGAAAGCCATCATGTCGATGCGCCCGGTAGGCACACCGCAGCAGGCGGCCATGTTGCGGTTCTGGGTCACTGCGCGCACGTTGAGCCCCAGGCGGGTCTTGTTCAGTAACAGCCAGGTCAGCAGCACGACGAACAGAGCGAAGGCGATGATGACGATACGGTTGTACGGCAGCACCAGGTTGGGCAACACCTGGATCCCGCCCGACAGCCATTGTGGGTTGGCGACTTCGACGTTCTGCGCGCCGAAGATCAGCCGTACCGCCTGGATCAGCATCAGACTGATGCCCCAGGTGGCGAGCAGGGTTTCCAGCGGGCGTCCGTACAGGTGGCGGATCACCGTGCGTTCCAGTGCCATGCCGATCAACGCAGTGATCAGGAACGCCACCGGCAGCGCGACCAGTGGGTAGAGCTCCAGTGCTCCCGGTGCATAGCGTTGGAAAAACAGTTGCACCATGTAGGTCGAGTAAGCACCGAGCATCAGCATCTCGCCGTGGGCCATGTTGATCACGCCCAGCAGACCGAAGGTGATCGCCAGACCCAGGGCCGCGAGCAGCAAAATCGAGCCCAGGGAGATACCACTGAATACCTGACCCAGCACTTCGCCGATCATCAGCTTGCGTTTGACCTGTGCCAGGCTGGTCTCGGCGGCCAGATGCACGGTGGCATCCGGCTCGACGCCGGGGGCGAGCAAGCCTTCGAGGCGGGTGCGGGCCAGCGGGTCGCCGGTTTCACCCAGCAGGCGCACTGCCGCCAGGCGGATGGTCGGGCTGCTGTCCACCAGTTGCAGATTGGCCAGGGCCAGGCTCAGAGCGCTGCGCACACTGGCGTCGTTTTCGTTGGCGACCTCACGGGTCAACAGGTCGAGCTGCGCGGGGCGGGCGCTTTTTTGCAATTGCAGGGCGGCGTTCAGGCGCAGTTTGGCGTCAGCAGCCAACAGTTGGTGGCTGGCCAGGGCGTTTTCTACCAGGCCGCGCAGTCGATTGTTCAGGCTGATGGCCTGGGGTTCATCAGGTGTCGGCGCGTCGGCGGCGGCAGGCGCGGCGGGATCGACAGCGGTGAAGCTGTCGCCACTCTGGATATAGGCGCGGTTGCTGCTGTCGGCAGCTACCCGGCCTTCCTGCAGGGCGATGATCAGTTCGACACGGGCCGGGTCGGGCTTGGCCGCCCAGGCTTCGAGCAATTCGGCACGTTCGGCGGATTCACCGGCGACAAAGTCACTGGCATCGCTGGCGTGGGCTGCCAGGGGCAGCAGTAATGCGAGGGCAAGGATGATGCGGTGCAAGGCATTGGGCATATCGGGTGATCCTGTTTGGCAAATCCCCGTGGCGAGCGATGGGTGGGAGCGGATTCATCCGCGAAGACGGCATTGCAAACAATGGAAACTCATTGAATGTACGGGCCTTTTCGCGAATGAATTCGCTCCCACAAACCGCTCCCACAGGACTTACACAATGGCCTCGCTTAGTTACTCTTCACCGCATAGTCAGGCTTCTTGTCGTTGCCAGGGATGAACGGGCTCCACGGTTGGGCACGGATCGGCTCCTTGGTTTTCCAGACAACGTTGAACTGACCGTCAGCCTTGATCTCGCCGATCATCACTGGCTTGTGCAGGTGGTGGTTGGTCTTGTCCATGGTCAGGGTGAAGCCCGACGGCGCGGCGAAGGTCTGGCCGGCCATGGCTTCGCGAACCTTGTCGACGTCGGTGGACTTGGCTTTTTCGACCGCCTGGGCCCACATGTGGATGCCCACGTAGGTGGCTTCCATCGGGTCGTTGGTCACGGCCTTGTCAGCGTTCGGCAGGTTGTGTTTCTTGGCGTAGGCTTTCCAGTCGGCGACGAACTTGGTGTTGACCGGGTTTTTCACCGATTCGAAGTAGTTCCAGGCAGCCAGGTTGCCCACCAGCGGCTTGGTATCGACGCCGCGCAGTTCTTCCTCGCCGACCGAGAAGGCCACCACCGGTACGTCGGTGGCTTTCAGGCCCTGGTTGCCCAGTTCCTTGTAGAACGGCACGTTGGAGTCGCCGTTGACGGTGGAAATAACGGCAGTCTTGCCACCGGCCGAGAATTTCTTGATGTTGGCCACGATGGTCTGGTAGTCGGCATGGCCGAACGGGGTATAGACCTCTTCGATATCCTTGTCCGCTACACCTTTGGAGTGCAGGAACGAGCGCAGGATCTTGTTGGTGGTGCGCGGGTAGACGTAGTCGGTGCCCAGCAGGAAGAAGCGTTTGGCCGCGCCGCCGTCTTCACTCATCAGGTACTCGACCGCAGGGATGGCCTGCTGGTTAGGCGCTGCACCGGTGTAGAACACGTTTGGCGACATTTCTTCGCCTTCATACTGCACAGGGTAGAACAGCAGGCCATTGAGTTCTTCGAACACCGGCAGGACTGATTTGCGCGATACCGACGTCCAGCAGCCGAACACTACGGCGACCTTGTCCTGGGTCAGCAATTGACGGCCCTTTTCGGCGAACAGCGGCCAGTTGGAGGCCGGGTCGACTACCACAGGCTCAAGCATCTTGCCGTTGACGCCGCCCTTGGCGTTGATCTCGTCGATGGTCATCAGGGCCATGTCCTTGAGCGATGTCTCGGAAATGGCCATGGTCCCGGAAAGCGAATGCAGAATGCCGACCTTGATGGTCTCGGCAGCTTGAACGGTCCATGTAAGGCCCATGGCGGCGATGGACGCGGACAGGGTGAAAGCTTTGATCAGACTGCGACGCTTCATTGGGCTTGCTCCATTCTTGGATTTAGACAAGGCGTACTGGGAAACTCATCTCTCCCTGATCTTTAGCAAAGGCTGGGCCAACGGAAGAAAAGTCGTTGTAGAGCAGTAAGTTGACTGATCAGGCAGGATATATCGCACCAAGGTGGGACTTGGGTGTGGTGCATGGATGTTAGAGCGCGCTCCGATGGTGCGTCGGGGGGGCTGGCTTTAGCCGGGAAAGCGTATTCCCGGCTAAAGCCGGTCCCACAGGGTTCAAGTTTTACCGTTTGCGCATCAACCCGATAAAAAACAACCCGCCAATCGCCGCCGTAGCCACGCCTATGGGCAGGTCTTCCGGCGCTATCAGAGTGCGGGCGGCGACGTCGACCCAGATCAGGAACAGGCTGCCCAATAGCACGCACACCGGCAGTAGACGCCGATGCTCGGCCCCGACCAGGCGCCGGGCGATGTGCGGGACCATCAGGCCGACAAAACCGATGGAGCCGCTGATTGCCACCATGACCCCCGTCATCAGCGAGGCAATCAGGAACACCTTGATGCGTACATGACGGGCGTTCAGGCCCAGGGTCACGGCGGTCTGCTCGCCCGCCATCAGGGCATTCAAGGCCCGGGCCATGGCCAGCAGCAGGATCAGGCCGAGCAACACGCTGATGGCCGGAATGCCCAGCAGCTCCCAGCGGGCCAGACCGAGGCCGCCGAGCATCCAGAACATCACAGCTGAGCTTGCGCGATGGTCACCCAGAAACAGTAACAGGTTGGCCAGAGCCATCATCACGAAGGACACGGCGATACCGCACAGCAACAGGCGGTCACTGTCCAGGCGCCCGCTACGGCTGGCGATCAGCAACACCATGAACATGCTCAACATCGCGCCGATGAACGCCGCCAGGGGCAGAGTCAGCACGCCGATGATTTCACCGACATGCAGCACTACGATCACTGCGCCCAGGGTCGCGCCGGAGGTCACGCCCAGCAGATGCGGGTCGGCCAAAGGGTTGCGGGTCACCGCTTGCAGCACCGCGCCGGTCAACGCCAGCCCGGCTCCGACCAATGCACCGAGGAGCATGCGCGGGATGCGGATCAGCCAGACAATATGCTCCTGCCCGGCTGTCCAGGTCGGGGTGTCCGGACCGAGGCCGAACAGCTTGTGCAGCAGGATCTGCCCGACCACCTGGGCCGGCACCGGCGCCGGGCCAAAACCCAGAGACAGCACGCAGGATAGCAACAAGGCGGTGAGCAGGGCCAGGAGCAGCAGGCGGTAGCGGTTAACAACGCTCATATCAAACACAGCAAAACCTTAGGCTTGGAATTAAATCTTCCTGCAGGTCCGTGTTTGCTCCACGGCAAAGTTCCTCGGGGATTTGTGTCTGTCACCGTTGCGCTCCGTGAAACCCGGCCGCCAGGGTCTCAATGGCATCGATATTGTCGATTCCCGGCGTTGCCGCTACGTACGGGATGACGACAAAGCGCTTGTTGCGAATCGCGTCCACTGACTGCAGCGCCGGGTTGTTGAGCAGGAATTGCTCTTTCTGCTCGGCGGTGACTTCGCCGTAATCGACGATGACGATCACCTCGGGATTGCGCTCCACCACGCTTTCCCAGTTGACCCGGGTCCAGCTGGCTTCGATGTCGTCCAGCACATTGCGCCCGCCCGCTGCGCTGATCAGCGCCTGGGGCATGGCCAGGCGGCCCGAGGTCATGGCGCGGTCTTCGCCGCTGTCGTAAAGGAACACCCGTGGCCGGGTGGCGGGCAGGGCGGCGGTGATTTTCGCCACGCGCTGCTGCATGCCGGCGATCAACTGCTCGGCACGATCCTGTACGTCGAAGATCTGCCCCAGGTTGCGCAGGTCACCGTACATCATGTCCAGGCTGGCAGGCGGGCGTTTCATCACGAAGGCGCATGACTCGGTCAGCTCAAGGACCTTGATCCCCAGAGGCGCCAGAGTCTGCGGGGTCAGCTCGCCGCCAACGCGCATGCCGTAATCCCAGCCAGCAAAGAAGAAATCGACGTTGGCATTGAGCAGGGTTTCCACCGAGGGATATTTGCTCGCCAGTTCCGGCAGGCCGTCGAGGTCATGGAGCATTGTCGGCGGCAGGGTTTTCCAGCCGCTGATGCCACTGAAGCCGACCATGCGCGAGCGCAGCCCAAGGGCCAGCATCATCTGGGTCATGTTGATGTCATGGCTGACAGCGTGGCTGGGTGCATGATCAAAAGTCACCTGGCGGTCGCAGCTCTGCACGGTGACCGGGTAATGAGTGGCTTCGGCCATGGCCTGACCGGTCAGGCCCAGCAGGCTGAAAAATAAAACCGCGCGTAATGGTGCAGGCAGAATCATGGGCGGGTAATCCAGGTAATACGTGGGTAACCGGAAATCGGGTGATCGTCGACCAGGGCTTCGACGCCAAATACTTCGCGCAGCAGCTCGACGGTCAAGACTTCGCGAGGGCTGCCACTGGCGATGATGCGTCCGCCATCTATGACGTACAGGCGGTCACAAAACGCGGCGGCGAGGTTGAGGTCATGAATGCTGGCCAGGGTGCCGATGCCCAGGCGCTTGACCTGTTGCAGCAGCTCCAGCTGATAGCGCGGGTCAAGATGGTTGGTCGGTTCGTCAAGGATTAACAGCTGCGGTTGCTGGGTCAGGGCTCGGGCCAGGATCACGCGCTGTTTTTCCCCACCGGACAGAGTCGCGAAGGCGTGATCTTCGAAACCCTGCATACCTACGGCGTGCAAGGCCTGGCAGGCGATCTCCCGGTCGGCTTGGGTGTCGCCGTCGAACAACGCCTTGTGCGGCGTGCGGCCCATGGCGACCACTTCATCGACATTGAGGCCAAAGGCGTCGGGGAACTCCTGCAGGACCACGGCGATGCGTTGTGCGGCCCAGCGTGGGGATTGGGTCCACAGATCGACGCCATCGAGCAAAACCTGCCCTACCGTTGGTCGGGTAAAACGATAGGCGCAGCGCAGCAGGCTGGTTTTGCCACTGCCATTGGGACCGATCAAGCCGACAAATTCGCCCGCTGCCACCCGCAGGCTGACATCGCGCAATTGGAACTGATGATGGCAATGATCCTTTTCCAGGGGCGACCAGCATAGATTGGAGAGTGTCAGAGAGCTCATTCGAGGGTGTTCTATTAGTCGCAATTAACAGCAGGACAGCATAGAGATGGCTCTATTTCGCGCATCTCGGCGTGCTCATACTGAACATGAAGTGGCTTCACGTCGGTCGGCCGGGAGGAGGAGACGGGGCCAGAAGCAAGCCGGGAGAGGAATTCATCACAAAACCAACCCATAGGCTTCTGGCCCCGCACCTCGCAATTTAGGCTTGCGCGGGAAATTTAGCAAAGCGCGAAAGGACTATACGATCGAGTAGTCCGACCACGATCAGCGACGCGCCCACCAATGGAAACGCTACCGCCAGGCCAAACATGATGACGATGGCGGTTTTCCAGCGCGGCAAATCATGGCGTAACGGCGGCACACCCAGGCCACCTTGCGGACGACGCTTCCACCAGATCACCAGGCCGCTGACCGAACCGAGCAGCACCATCAGGCACACCAGCAGGATCAGCAACTGATTGATCCAGCCGAAAAACTTGCCTTCATGCAGCATCACGCCGAGCTCGGTGGCGCGGGCGACCGTGTTGTAGTCCTGGAAGCGTACGTCGGCCAGGACTTTGCCGCTGTATTGGTCGATATGCAGGGTGGCGTCGTTGCGCGGGTCGTCGGCGAACACCGATACGGTGAATACGCCATCGGCGGTTTTGGGCGCAGTGATGCTGTAGCCGGGCTCGATGCGTCGCTCTTTGGCGATGTCTACCACCTGTTGCAGTGACAGCTTTGGCGCGGCGGGGGCGGTGGACATATTACCGTGGTGCATGTGCTCGGCGTGATCGCCGCCGGAGACGGGCATCGGCGTGTTTTCCATGGCCCAGGGCACGGTCTGCACGCTGGCGGTGTTCAGTTCACCGGCCTGTTTGTCGGATTGCGGGACGTTATCCCACATCGCCGCCGGAAAGGTATTCCACACCGCCGCGTATTGCTTGCCCCACATGCCGGTCCAGGTCATGCCGCTGATCAGCATGAACAGCAGCAATGCCGAGCCCCAGAAACCAGTCACTGCGTGCAAGTCACGCCACAGCAGCCGACCACGGCTGGTCAAGCGCGGCCAGAGCACCCCCGCCCCGGAGCGACCTCGTGGCCACCACAGGTACAGGCCGGAGACCACCAGCATCACGCCCCAGCCGGCGGCCAGTTCTACCAGTCGATCACCGACGGTGCCGATCAGCAGTTCGCCATGCAGGGCACGGGCGAGGGCCTGCAGGTTGTTCTTGGCGTCCTGAGTGCCAAGGAGCGAGCCGCGATAGGGGTCGAGATACACATTCACTTCGCGGCCGTCCTGCATCACCACGAACTGCGCGCTGCCTTCGGCATTGATCGGCGGCAGGTATTTTTTCACTGTGGCCTGCGGATAGGCCGTCAGCAGGCGGCGCTGCAATTCGTCAGCGCTCAGGGGCTGGGCCTGGGACGGTCGCACGCTCAGCAAGTCGCGATACATCAGGTTGTCGAGCTGGGGTTTGTACAGGTAGATGATCCCGGTGATCGACAGCAGGATCATGAACGGTGCGACGAACAGCCCGGCATAGAAATGCCAACGCCAGGCCAGGTTATAAAACGACACATTGGATTTGGACACGTGAAACGCTCCCCTGCGGGACAACACACGACAGCGCCCGCCCACAGCCGGGGCTGAGGCGGGGCACAGAAACAATCAGGTTTTATCGCGTGAGGGAGAGCGGCGGGGCACGGCTGCGGGCGTTGGCGAACACGCTTTGCCGGGCGTGGCCCTGTTGCGGGCTGGCGCTGAACAGGTCGGATTGACGCGGTGGCGCCGGGGCGAAAAAGGCCAGGGCCTTGGGCAGCGCCGGGCAACCGAACAGCAGGGTGCAATAACCGCACTTGGCCCACAGCACATGATCGGCTTTGCTGGCGCCGTCCTGCTGATCGGTACTGGCGTGGTGCATGTCCATGTCGGCGGACATCGACATGTCCATGGACATACCGGCGTGCTGATCCATCGGCATCGCCTGGGAAATCAGCGGACCGATAAAGATCATCAACATGGCGAACAGGCTTAGCCACGAGCCTGGGCGTCTAGCGTTCAAATGATTACTCGTTGGAGCGAGGCTTGCCCGCGAATAGGGCCGGGAAAGATGATACATATCCTGAGCCTGGTATATCGTTTTCGCGGGCAAGCCTCGCTCCAACGGTTACTTCATTTCGTGATTGGGCGCCTGTTTCAGCACCTGGACCTGCACAGTCACATCCCCGGCCTTCTCGAACTGCAGAGTCAGCGGGAAGTGCTGGCCTTGGACCAGCTGCGAGCGGTCTTTGAGGTCCAGCAGCATGACGTGATAGGCCATGGGGGCGAAGATTGCATCCTGGCCGGGGGCGATGTCTACCTCCGGCACCTGCTGCATTTTCATCAGACCGTCGACATGTTGGTGTTCATGCAGCTGCGCACTGCCTGCGACGGGGCTTTGTACGCTGAGCAGGCGATCCGGGGTCTGTCCAGCGTTGTGAATCACGAAGTAGGCGGCGACGGTTGGTGCATTGGGTGGCAGCTCCAGGGACCAGGGCGCCTTGATCTGCAACTGGCCTGCCTGATAGCTCATTTCGTGGGCGTGGCTAAAGGCGGCGGGCAGCAGCAAGGCAACCAGCATCAGCAGTTTCTTGAACATGACAAATCTCCAGACGATCCATTGACAGAGTTAGAAGGCGTGACCTGTCAGGCGTTTGGAGAGGCGCGGGGATTCAGGCTGGGCCAGTGCTGGCGTGGCGGGCCGTACAGCAGAAACCGTTGCGGTGCGAAGCGTTCCGGCTCGACCTGCACGAACAGGCCGCCATTGAGGCCGCTGGGCAGAATAACCACGACATGCCCGGAACAGCAGCCGCAATGCTGCATGGCGCCGTGTTCATCGTGGTCCGACGGGGCCTGTTTGACATCCTCGAGGACTATCGCCACCTGTCGAGTACCACTGCCAGTACAAAAACTGCCCCACAGCAGCCTCTCCCCCGATGCCTGAGAGGGCATGGGCGCAAGGGGCATGACCAGCAGGCTGAACAACACTGCAAAGCAGGCTATCCAGACAGCGGTGGGCCGGCGTGACGACATGGGCGATACCGTGATGAACAATGGTCGCTATTTAGCCTGAACAGGCTGCCGATGTAAAAAGCCGGTGCCGTGACGGGTTGTCGCGTGGCATTGAAAGATGCAGCTAGCCGGTCCCGGAAGCTTGCATTTATTCAGGTCTGATCGCGCAAGGCCGCCAATAAGTCCTCTACCGAAACGAATTCCCGATTCACGGCAGGCAACCCCGGTCGCTGCAATATCAGCACCGGGATTCCCCGCTCCCGCGCCACTTGCAGCTTGGGTTCGGTGGCGCCGCTGCCGCTGTTCTTGCTGACCAGCACGTCGATGCGGCGTTGCTCGAACAAGGCACGTTCATCTTGCAGATTGAAAGGGCCGCGGGCGCCGATTATTTCGCAGCGCGCGTTGCCCGGATAACTGTCCAGGGCGCGCAGAGTCCAGAACTGCTGCTCGGGGATTTCCTCCAGGTGCTGCAAGGGCTCGCGACCCAGGGTGAACAGCGGACGCTGAAAGGGCGCCAGGGCGTCGATCAGTTCGGCCCAGTCGCGCATTTCGCGCCAGTCATCATCCGGCCCGGCCTGCCACGCCGGTCGCCGCAAGGCCCAGCACGGCACGCCGCTCAGTTGTGCGGCAAGGGCCGCGTTCTGGCTGATCTGTGCGGCGTAGGGGTGAGTGGCGTCGAGCAGCAGGTCGATGCCTTGTTCGCGAATGAACGCGGCCAGTCCCTCGGCGCCGCCGTAGCCGCCGACCCGCACCTCACAAGTGAGATCGGTGGGCACCCGGCCAACGCCTGCCAGGCTGTAGATATGTTGCGGGCCGAGGGTGCGGGCGATGACCAGGGCTTCAGTGACGCCGCCGAGGAGCAGGATGCGGTTCATGCGATTTTATCCGTTGGTGGTTCCGATGCTGCGCTATGTGGGACCGGCTTTAGCCGGGAAGGGAATATGCCAGACAATAGAAACGTACCGGCCATACCTGCGTCTTCCCGGCTAAAGCCGGTCCCACACAATCGCGTCAGTTCAACTGATCAGGGTGTGTGCCAGATGCATGGCCGACAATCCCGCCCTGTCGATCAATCGCAAACACCTCGACCTCAATCTGCGCCGGAACCACGCTACGGGCAAAGTCCAGGGCATGCCAGCAGACGATATTGCCCAACTCAATACCCTGCGCCGCACTCAATGCCAGGGCCTGTTGGCTGGTATTGGCGTCGAGAATCGCCTGTTGCAGGACTTCGTCGGCGCCGCCATCGGCTGCCCAGCGAGCCAGTTGCGGCAGGTCGATGCTGGAGTGGCGGCTGTGCAGGTCCATATGCCCGGCCGCCAGTTTGCTGATCTTGCCGAAGCCGCCGCACAGGCTGAGTTTGGCCACAGGCACTTTGCGCAGATGCTTGAGTACCGCGCCGACGAAATCGCCCATTTCGATCAGGGCGATTTCCGGCAGGTTGTAGACCCGGCGCATGGTGTCTTCGCTGGCATTGCCGGTGCAGGCGGCGATATGGCTGTAGCCGTTGGTGCTGGCGACGTCGATGCCCTGATGGATCGAGGCGATGTAGGCCGCGCAGGAAAACGGCCGGACGATGCCGCTGGTGCCGAGGATCGACAGCCCGCCAAGAATGCCCAGGCGCGGGTTCATGGTTTTCAGCGCCAGGGCCTCGCCATCCTCGACGCTGATCGTGACCTCGAAACCACCGCTGTAGCCCTGATCGGCCGCCAGTTTGAGCAGGTGCTCGGTCATCATGCGGCGTGGCACCGGGTTGATCGCCGGTTCGCCGACATTCAGTACCAGGCCGGGGCGGGTGACTGTGCCGACGCCACGCCCGGCAATAAAACGCACGCCGGGCTGCCCGCTCAGGTGCACACGGGAAAACACCAGTGCGCCGTGGGTTACGTCGGGGTCGTCGCCGGCGTCCTTGAGGGTACCGGCTTCGGCGCCGCCGTCATGCAGGCGACAGAACTCCAGGCGCATCTGTACCTGCTTACCCTTGGGCAGGGTGATCTCTACCGCATCGCAGGCATCGCCGCCGAGCAACAGCCGCGCCGCCGCCAGACTGGTGGCAGTCGCGCAACTGCCGGTGGTCAAGCCACTGCGCAGCGGCGCTGGCTGTTCCGCGGTTTCGTCGCGCATCACGGCTTGATCACTTCCCACAAGGTGATGGGTAATGCCTGACGCCAGGTATCGAATTCACCTAAAGGTTTAGCGTGGGCGACCTGAATGCGGGTCAACTCGCCGCCGTGCTGTTCGCGCCAGGCCATGAGCGTCGTTTCACTTTGCAGGGTCACTGCATTGGCCACCAAACGACCGCCCGGGCGCAGTTGCTGCCAGCACTGTTCGAGTACGCCAGGGCGGGTCACGCCGCCACCGATAAAGATCGTGTCCGGCGTTTCCAGCCCGTTGAGGGCCTCGGGCGCACTGCCACGGATCAGTTGCAGGCCCGGTACGCCGAGGGTATCGCGGTTGAGTTCAATCAGTTGCTGACGGCCCTCGTCGGCTTCGATGGCCAACGCGCGGCAGGTCGGGTGGGCGCGCATCCACTCGATGCCGATCGACCCGCATCCGGCGCCGACATCCCACAGCAACTCGCCGGGCAGGGGCGCCAGGCGCGCCAGGGTGATGGCCCGGACATCGCGCTTGGTCAACTGGCCGTCATGCTTGAACGCGGTGTCCGGCAGGCCGGAAGCAGGCGACAGGCGCGGAGTGTCGGCATCGGCGCGGCAGTCGACAGCTACCAGATTCAGCGCAGCGATTTCGGCGTCGGTCCAGTCGCGGGCCAAACCATCTACGCGGCGTTCAGCCGTGCCGCCCAGATGCTCCAGTACAGTCATGGGGCTTGCACCAAAGCCGCGTTCACGCAGCAATTGGGCAATCGCCGCCGGGCTGCTGCCGTCGTTGCTGAGGATCAGAAGACGCACACCGTGATGCAAATGCAGGTTCAACGCCGCCAAAGGCCGTGCCACGACTGACAGTGTGACCACTTCCTGCAATGGCCAACCCAAACGCGCGGCCGCCAGGGAATACGAGGAAGGTGCTGGCAGAATCAGCATCTCGTCGTTGGCCACCACACGACTGAGGCTGGCGCCCACGCCGAACAGCATCGGATCGCCGCTGGCCAGTACACAGACTTCATCGCCGCGTTGTGCCAACACGGGCTCCAGGGAAAACGGGCTTGGCCAGGCCCGCCGCTCGGCATTGATGCATGGCGGCAGCAACGCCAACTGCCGCGCCCCGCCAAACACCTGGCTCGCCCGCAACAGCGCATGCCGGGCATTCCTGCCCAGCCCCTTGAAGCCGTCTTCACCGATTCCCACGACCGTCAGCCAGGGCGACATTTACTTACCTCGATCCGATCCGGGGAATAAAACGGCATGATACTGCGCTGTCGTGCAGCAAGCACGGAACGGAGCCGATTGTGGAGGCGAATTCTGTGGGAGATTCTATGTTTGCTGTAAAGCCAGAGCAGCCCCTTCGCGGATGAATCCGCTCCTACAGATCCGACGATATGCACGCGCTACCGTGGGAGCGAATTCATTCGCGAAAGCTTTATTCCGGACACCGCTAATGTGTTGGATGTACTGGCCCCTTCGCGGATGAATCCGCTCCCACAGAGCCGACGATATGCACGCGCTACCGTGGGAGCGAATTCATTCGCGAAAGCTTTATTTCGGACGCCGCCAATGTGTTGGATGTACTGGCCCCTTCGCGGATGAATCCGCTCCCACAGATTCGACGATATGCACGCGCTACTGTGGGAGCGAATTCATTCGCGAAAGCTTTATTTCGGACGCCGCTAATGTGTTGGATGTATTGGCCTCTTCACGGATGAATCCGCTCCCACAATTGGGCCCCATCGGTTTGAAGTCCGGCGACCGGGCAGGCCATCCGACAGAGCGTCTTTTCATGCCCACGGACAAAGCAGGCATAATGCCGTCCCACTACGCTATACATGCCGACCCCGTTGCCCGGTGATCCCTTGAACAAGTCGCTGTCTCATGCTGTTTCTGTACGCCCCTCGGCCTGTCCGGGGTTGTTGCGTATCGTCCCGGCGCTGGATGGCGGGATCTGTCGGATCAAGCTGGCAGGCGGGGTGATCAGCGCCAGGCAAGCCCGGGCAGTGGCTCGGGCGGCGCAGGATTATGCCGGGGGGGTGATCGAGGCGACCAATCGGGCCAATCTGCAGATTCGCGGCATTGGTGCTGAGCAGCAAGCGTTGATCGAGACGCTGCTGGCCGCAGGTCTCGGGCCGAACAATCCCGACAGCGACGATGTGCGCAACCTGATGCTCAGCCCCACTGCCGGGCTTGATCCCCGGATGCTGCTGGATGTGCGACCTTTAGCCGCGCAGATTCTTGGGGCTTTGGAAAACACCCCACGCTTCCACGAGCTGTCGCCCAAGTTCGCCCTGTCCCTGGATGGTGGCGAGGGACTGGTGATGCTCGATCATCCCCATGACCTGTGGCTGTCGGCATTGGAAGTGGACGGCGAAGTATTGCTGGCCTTCGGTTTGGCGGGCTGCCCGGCGCGGGACAAACCTCTGGCGGCGGTGCCGCTGGCATATGGCCTGGAATTGGTGCTGGGGGTGTTGAAGTGGTTTCTCGACACGGCGCGAGCTGATCAATCGCGTATGCGTCAGTTATTGGCCGAAGTACCTGCCGAACAACTGCTCACTGCTTTGGCATCGATTCCGTTGCGTACCGACGCAGACATCAGCGAGTGGCGTCGTCCGGCCACTGTCACCCACGGCCATATCGGTATTTATCCACAGGCTGAAACGGGTAAGGTCGCAGTCGGTGGCGTCACGCCTCTTGGGCGTCTCAATCCGGCAATGCTCAACACCATCGCCCGGCTGGCGGAGGCGTTCGGCGATGGCAGCCTGCGCCTGACCCCCTGGCAAAGCGTGCTGTTGCCTAATATTGCCGCCGCCGACGCACCCGCCGTGCTGGCAGGCCTGCAAGCCGCCGGCCTGCTCTGCTCGGCCGATCAGGCGTTGGCGCAGATTGTCGCCTGCACGGGTTCCAGCGATTGTGCCAAGGGCCTGGCCGACACCAAGGGCGATGCCCGTCTGCTGGCCGGTCAGTTGCAACGCAACGGCGTCAGCCGAGGGGTGCATCTGTCGGCCTGCCAGCGTTCCTGTGCAGCGGCGCACGTGGCCCCGGCGACCTTGCTGGCAGTGTCGCCCGGCCATTACGACCTTTATTTCCGCGATGCGGGCCAACCTGGTTTCGGTGCCCTGCAAGCGCGTGACCTCACTATTGAAGCAGCCGGCGCGTATCTGATCGCCGACTCACGGAGCAACACCCATGATTGATTACATCCGCGATGGTCAGGAGATTTATCGCAACTCCTTCTCGATCATTCGCGCCGAAGCGCGTCTGGACACCATCCCGGCGGACCTGGAAAAACTCGCCGTGCGGGTGATTCATGCCTGCGGCATGGTCGAGGTGATCGAGGACCTGCGCTTCTCCCCCGGTGCCGGCACTGCCGGACGCAATGCCCTGGCCGCCGGTGCGCCGATCCTGTGCGATGCACGGATGGTCTCCGAGGGCGTGACCCGCACCCGCCTGCCCGCCAACAATCAGGTGATCTGCACCCTCAAGGATGACGGCGTACCGGAGCTGGCCCGTGAGCTGGGCAACACCCGTTCCGCTGCTGCGCTTGAACTGTGGCGGCCGCATCTGGCAGGCAGCGTGGTAGTGATCGGCAATGCGCCGACGGCGCTGTTCTACCTGTTGGAAATGCTCGACGCAGGGGCACCAAAACCGGCGCTGATCCTCGGCTTCCCGGTGGGCTTCGTTGGCGCCGCGGAGTCCAAGGACATGCTTGCCGCTGACAGCCGCGGCGTGCCCTACGTGATCATGCGTGGTCGTCGCGGCGGCAGCGCCATGGCGGCAGCGGCGGTCAACGCTCTGGCCACGGAGATCGAATGATGCAGGCACGCGGTCGATTGATTGGCCTGGGCGTCGGCCCCGGCGACCCGGAACTGATTACGGTCAAGGCTCTGCGCCTGCTGCGCGAGTCGCCGGTGATCGCCTACTTTGTGGCCAAGGGCAAGAAAGGCAATGCCTTCGGCATCATTGAGGCCCATATACAGGACGCCCAGACTCTGATGCCGCTGGTCTATCCAGTGACTACCGAGGCGCTGCCCGCGCCGCTCTCTTACGAACAGGTGATCAGCGATTTCTACGATGCGTCGAGCGTCGATATCGCCGCGCAACTGGACGCTGGCCGTGATGTGGCGGTGATTTGCGAAGGTGACCCGTTCTTCTACGGCTCCTACATGTACCTGCATGACCGTCTGGCCGAGCGTTACGAGGCCGAAGTGATTCCGGGGGTCTGCTCGATGCTGGGCGGCGCTTCGGTGCTGGGTGCGCCGTTGGTGTATCGCAATCAGAGCCTGTCAGTGCTCTCGGGCGTACTGCCCCATGATGAACTCAAGCGCAAGCTGGCGGACGCTGATGCGGCGGTGGTCATGAAGCTGGGGCGCAATTTTCCCAAGGTGCGCCAGGTGCTGGAAGAACTCGGCCTTGCCGGGCGTGCGCTGTACGTCGAACGCGCCACCATGAGCAATCAGAAGATCGTGCCGCTGGCGCAAGTCGACCCGATGTCGTCGCCGTATTTCTCCCTGATCATCGTTCCCGGCGAAAGGTGGCAAGGCTGATGGCGCAACGTATTCCAGCCATTGTCATCCTCGGGCAGGGCAGCCTGTCGACGGCGCGGCGCATTCAGCAACTGTATCCGCACTCGCTGATCCACGGCCTCACCGGCCGAGTTGACGGGGCTGATCGTACCTACCATGCCTTCGGCGCGACCCTGCGCCAGCTCTATCAACAGGACACGCCGATCATCGCCCTGTGCGCGGCGGGCATCGTCATTCGCACCTTGGCGCCTCTGCTGCTGGAGAAGGGTGCCGAGCCTGCCGTGCTGGCCGTGGCCGAGGATGGCAGTGCAGTCGTGCCATTGCTCGGCGGCCTGGGCGGGGTAAATGTGATGGCACGGGAAATCGGCGCGGCATTGAATACCGAGGCGGCCATTACCACCACTGGCGAGCTGCGCTTCGGTACCTGCCTGCTCAACCCGCCGCCCGGCTATGCCCTGGGTGATCTGGAGCTGGGCAAGCGCTTCGTCTCCGACTTGCTGTCCGGCGAAAGCGTGCGCATTGAAGGTGCGGCTCCATGGTTGGCCGACGCACAACTGCCCGAGGC
Source organism: Pseudomonas sp. Pseusp88 (assembly GCF_047303955.1). Classification (NCBI taxonomy): domain Bacteria; kingdom Pseudomonadati; phylum Pseudomonadota; class Gammaproteobacteria; order Pseudomonadales; family Pseudomonadaceae; genus Pseudomonas; species Pseudomonas sp. Pseusp88. Next base: position 70,395 of record NZ_JBGLYM010000020.1, read on the forward strand.
TGATGATGCTGCTCTGGCGATCCATGTGGGCTACGCCGAGCGTGATCCCTGTGTCAATGAACTGCTGATCTATCCACGCAATGTGTTGGTGGCCGTTAGCGCCATCGTGCCCGACCTGGCCAATAGCGTGAGGGTCGCGCTGCATGAGTCTCGTATCGCTCTGCAATCCCTGGCCTGTCTGTTGGCCAGCCACAACGATATGGCCGATCCGGCTTTGCACGATGCCGCTGAAATGCTGGGCGTGCCGTTGCGCTTTACCGCCGGTTCCTCGGCAGCCGAGATGGCGCAACAGGTCCTGCCGCAACTGCTGTCACCCATCACGCCAATGGACGGAATTGCCATCGCCGTCGCAGCCGAGCCATTGGATGTTGACCGCATAGGCCACAAGCGTGGACGCCTGGCGGTGATCGGCCTTGGCCCCGGCGCTGCCGAATTCATGATTCCTGCGGTGAAAGCTGAACTGGCCAGGGCCACCGATGTGCTGGGCTACGAAACCTATGTGCGCATGGCCGGGCCGTTCCATCCTGATCAGATGTTGCACTGCACCGATAACCGCGAAGAGATGCAGCGTGCCCGTCATGCCTTCGAACTGGCGGCCCAGGGGCGTTCGGTGGTGGTCGTATCATCGGGCGATCCGGGTGTCTTCGCCATGGCGTCGGCGGTTTTGGAGGCGTTGCATGAGTCAGTCAACCCCGAGTGGCATGCGGTCGAACTGGAGATCCTGCCGGGGGTTTCCGCTTCGCTGGCCACTGCGGCTCAGGCCGGCGCGCCGTTGGGCCATGACTTCTGCGTGATGTCGCTGTCGGACAACCTGAAACCGTGGGACGTGATCGAAAAACGTCTGGACCTGGCCTGTCAGGCTGATCTGGCCCTGGCGTTCTACAACCCGATCTCCCGTTCGCGCCCGTGGCAATTGGGCCGCGCCCTGGAAATCGTGCGTCAGCACCGCAGTCCGCAGACGCCAGTGACCCTGGGCCGGGATATCGGTCGTCCGGGCCAGACCCTTCGTGTGGTTCGTCTGGAAGAACTGACTCCGGAGCAGGTGGATATGCGCACCATGGTGCTTATCGGCTCCTCGACTACTTGCACCATTGCCCGGCCCGACGGCAGTGAGTGGGTTTATACGCCGCGCTGGTATCCAGCCAAGCCCTGAGTTGGCTTATAACGGGACATAAAGGTCATGTGCGCTCGTTGAGCGTACTGACCTTATATGTTTGTGTAGGTCAATGAGCATTATTTATGTAGCTGTTTTCCGGAAATCGTGTTGTTCATTGTGCGGGTGAAAAGAACTGACTAATGTCCTGTTTTTAAACTAACAAGATATACGAGTCATGACGGATTTTACCATTGATGCTTTGATCGCTGAAAATAATATGCTTGCATTTGGCCCGGAAGTCGTGGAGCAGGATCGTCAAGATATTGCCGATATGCTGATGTATGCTGACTTCTTCGCCAGCCAGAGTTATCCCATGCAGGACAGCTGGATGGGGTGGCTGGAGTACTATCGGAGCCAATTGATCAAGGCCGGATGCAAGTTGACGAGTCCACTGGTCAAAGAACCCATGTTTATCACCGATGCCCGTGAACTGGACACTATAGGTTTCGGTCTCAAAGGTGCAGTTCGCGCTGCCAACCTTATTGCACTGGCCCATCGTTCGCTCAAGGCGGCCCGGCTTAACGACTACGCCAGCCATTTCTTTCAGTACGCTACTGAGTCGGGGTCCCTTGGCCGCTTCCAGGTTCTGCCGTGCGAGGCCATTGCTGGCACGGATATAGTGCGCATCCTGCTGCTTGGCGTACATGTCAGCGCCACGCTGAACTCGGGGTGGGTAGGCGGGGACTGGCGCAAGAGCCGGGAAATGGTGGTTCGCCTTGGGGGCGGTCTTTATGAGTTCAATCGTTCTGCGTATGCCGCGCACCGGGCGCGTATTCGCGCGCGTTTAAGCGAGGTCAGCAACTTCAATATTCGTCGGGTTTCTATTTAGGCGAATACCTAAGTGGGAAAATTCTTCATGGTACTGCGGAATTTAATACGCGCCTTTTGTGAATAGTTCCGGATCGGCGTTGGATAGATGAAGTTGCTCTTTAAGAAAAATAAAGAGATTGAAATGCCGGCGTGGGGGAGTCCAATGTTTATTTGGGGTTTCTCGCGCTTTCAGGCGTTGATCGAGAGATCTTGTTGCGTTGCGAAAGGGTCTTTAGCTGAGTTGTCGCGTAGGTTTGCGGGGTGGAAGTAAATTACGGATAGGGCTAACGTGAAATCGGTCCATCAGGGGCTTGATTAAAAAAAACAAGGAATTCTCATGTTGTTGAAAAGTATTGAAGAGAGCCGTCTGGCTATTTCCGAGTGTGAGCTAGCGAACTGCGATCATGGTTCGCACTCGCTGAGTATGATGCAATCGCTCAAAAGCTTGGAGGTCGATGAGAAAAACAGGGAGGCAGTTGTTGCCAACGACGTGGTTGTTTCAATTGTCGCAGGGATGAGCAAGGAGAATAAACAGATTCTAAAAGATACCGTTCTATTGTCGTCGTTAGTTGCAAACAAAAGATTCCCCGGTGGTGGCGTGTCCTGGTACAACGAATTCCGAAGCATGATGAGCTACTGTGGTTGGGTATCGCAAACCCGGGATATGTCGAATTACAAGACCGATAACAGTAGCTTCACCATGGAGCAGGAAGGCATCAAGATTCTCGCCTCCGCAATTGCTGCCATGGCGGTGCCGACCAAGACCGCTGAGCTGATGCTGAAGGTCGCCAAGGATACCCTGGAGGTGCTGCAAGGCAGTGAAAAGCCGCTGCGCCTGTTCGAGTCCTCGAGCAAAACCCATGACGGTGCCAAGTTCGCTATCGCCTCAAGTGTGGAATCCCCTGACGGCGAGGTGCTGATCGGGCTCGGCGCAGTGGACTTCACAACCTCTCTGAAAGTCACCAATGTGCTGTTTTGGGAATGGAACAGCTCGTCGGTCGCCATCAAGCGCGCCGAGGGCCATATGTTCTTGAATCATCGGCATTTCAAGGAAATGGAGCCGGATATCATGAGCAAGCTGACGGAAGGGCCGCGTAAGGCGCTGATGGAGATCCCGGACTTATGAGTCATGTGGGTCGTGGCTCGCCGCGACCCGTTTTCTTTGAGACAGTGACAGGTGATGTATGCGCAAAGGAATGCAAAATTATATTAATGCAGGCAGTTTGTTCTTTTTTGCAGACGAAGTTGCACCCACATTCAGGGATGATGTCTTGGTGTGCATGTTGTCCGGTCAATTGGTGGCATCGGGCAAACATCAAAAAAATGAAGAGTACGCGGCCTGGTGCCAGACGTATCTCCACACCTTGACACGATTAAGGCTGGATACCGCGTATCGCAATGTTGCGAGTATCCCTGTCGAGACCGAGGGTTCGATCTGGACGGATGTCAGGCAAGCGTTGTTCAAACGTGTTTCGCCTGAACTGGTCACGCGAGCGAGCAACCTCCTTGAGGAATTTGCCACAAATACTCAAGACCAGGGAATTTCTGCACTATTGCATGAGCAGACTACCCGGCTGATTCGCCCGGCGCGCATGTCGGAGCCATCATCGCCTGATGATGCCCCCGATATCGAGATCCCCGCGCTATCGAACGTCGTGTTGCAGCTGGGTTTTATTGATGTGCAGCCGTTCGTTCATCTGATCCTGTTGTCTTTTGACAGCCACCAGCCCTGCAACATGCTGCCATTTTCCCAGTTGTTCACCCAGGTTGATCGGCCAGGGAATCTGGAGTTGACGATGGTTTCGGTCAAGCTGGAGCAGGATGATTTCAGTCGCTTTCGCGCCGATATGATTGAGCGACTGGGACCGCGACGTGAGCAACTGATCAAGCCCGTGAGTGAGGTCAGGCCGTGAGCAGTCTGTTGTTGGGCACCAATCTGGTGTCTTTCCATTCCAATATCACGACGTCTGTCAGGGACGACATCAAAGACTGTCTGTTGCTTGCCCAGCTACGGGCGTCTGAGCAGTTCGATAGTGAACGATATTGGCCACAATGGGTTGATGCTTATCGACGAACACTGATAAGCGTCGGGAGCAATCTCTCGGAGGTCATTGATCGCCCGCAGGTCAAAGTCAAAAAGCAGAAGTACTTTCAGGTCGAGGCCGCAAAGCTTGTTGCCAGCATGCCCTCGCCATCATTGTCGGTAGCAGCAAACGATGCGCTTGATGCCATGTACCAAAGTGCCCATGCAAAAACGTTTTACGAGAGCTGGTTCAGTTCCGGGCGCTCCGACAGCTTTCAGATTATCCCTTGCGAGAAAACCCATGCGGGGGATATCGACATCATGCTGTGTGGTCTGCAAATGACCACTCGTACCAAGGTGACCGATATCCGCCCTGTCTTTTTTCCGATCTGGCCTTTCAGCTATGAGCTGACATTGCTGCTGAGAGGTGGCAGGTTTCTGTTCAGCGAGGCGGCCTACGGTCCGTATCGGCAAAGCGTCAGAGCCGAGTTGCGGGAGAGAGGGGCGCAGAGCATCAAGGCCATCGAGCTTTGAATCTGGCTTACTGAACCAGGTAACCGCGTACCCCGGTAAAAATGATCTGCGCTGCCAGGGCGCAGACGAACAGGCCCATCAACCGGCTGACAATCTGCAGGCCCTGGTCGCCGAGTATGCGTTCGATACGGTTGGCGAGGTACAGCACCACGCCAACGGTGAAACTGGCGAGGGCGATGCTGACGATGGCGGTGAGTTTGTCATCCCAGTGCGGCTGGCTGACGCCCATGACCAGCAGCGCACCGATGGTGCCGGGGCCAACGGTCAGGGGAATGGTCAGCGGCACGATGGTGACGTCTTGCTGCACGTTGTCGGTCTGTACCGCTGATTTGCCCTGAGCCATGCCCAGTGCCGAGATAAACAGCACGCTGCCCGCACCAATGCGGAAGGCGTCCACGGTGATGCCGAAAACGCTGAAGATCACTCGCCCGAACAGATACAGCAGAACACTGGAAATCAGCGTCGCCAGGGCAACCTTCCAGGCGAGGCGGCGTTGTTCCTTGCGGGAATGACCACGGGTGAGGCTGATGAAGCAGGACAGGACGAAGAACGGGCTGTAGAGCACCAACATCTTCAAATAAACGCTGAACAGCACGTGGAGCATGATTTCGGCTCGCGCAGAGGGGCAGACGGGCGGAGTCTACCAGTTGGCCGCAGCGCGCCAATGTCAATTTTGCTGATAAAGATCAGCGCTGGAGGTGAGTTCCTGGATCTGTTTGCGCTGGGCGACCCAGTATTCGATCAGTTCACGCAGTTGTGACAGCTCCACCGGCTTGGCCATATGGCCGTCCATGCCAGCCTGCCGGGCGCGTTCCTTGTGTTCGGTGAGAATATGCGCCGTCAGGGCGACCACCGGGGTGCGAACCCGCTGGTTGCCCACCTCCCAGGCGCGCAGTTGTTCAGTGGCGGAGAAACCGTCGAGGATCGGCATCTCGCAGTCCATCAAGACCAGATCGTAACGTTGGGCCTTCATGGCGCGCAGGGCTTCTTCGCCATTGCTGGCCGTATCCGGGTTGAGGTTGAGCTTGCCCAGCATGCCGCGAATCACCTTGGTCGAAATGCTGTTGTCCTCGGCGACCAGAATGCGGAAATCACTGGGCACCACCACCGGCGTGGTGGGAGGCAGGCTGGCGGTGAAGGGCAGCACGCCGCCACCCTTGTTCAGTTGCGTCAGCTCATCGGCCAAGGTGGTTTTGAGGGTGTAACCGGCCACGGGCTTGGCAAGAATGCGTTTGATCCCGGCATTGCGGGCAATGATTTTGCTCGGTGCGTTGCTGATGCCTGTGAGCATGATCAGCAGGATGTCGTGGTTCAGGCTCGGGTCTTCCTTGATCTTGGCCGCCAGTTGCATGCCGGTCATGCCGGGCATGTTCTGGTCGAGCAGGACCACATCGAAATAATCGCGCAGGTGTGCCTTGGTCCGCAGCAGGGCCAACGCCTCTTTGCCCGAAGGCACGGCGCTGACGTTCAGGCCCCAGGCTGTGCATTGTTGCACCAGCACCTTGCGACAGGTGTCGTTGTCGTCAACCACCAGGGCCCTGGCGCCCTTGAGCGGGCCGTCGAGGTCGATGGTCGGCTGTTCCAGGCGCGAAGGATCCAGAGGCAGGCTCAGCCAAAGGGTGCTACCCAGGGTGCTGGTCTGGATGCCGAATTCGCCATCCATCAGACGGATTAGCTGACGGGCGATGACCAGCCCCAGATGACCGCCCAGCTTGCTTGCGGCCAGGAAGTTCTTGCTGTGCAACTCGGCGCTGAGCAGGGCTTCGCGTTCCTTTGGCTCCATGGGCTCGCCGCTGTCCTGCACCGAGATGCGCAGGCGCGGTTGTCCGGCGCGGGAGTCGAGAGCGACCACTACCAGGATCTCGCCTTCGTCGGTCTTCTTCAGGGAGTTTTCCAGCAGGCTCAGCAGGGTCTGGCGCAGGCGCGTCGGGTCGCCGCTGATGACCTGAGGCACCTGGGGCTGGATCAGGCTGATCAGTTCAACGTTCTGCTGTTCGGCCCGGGCCCGGAAGATATTCAGGCAATCCTCGATCAGTGCGCTGATATCGAACTGCACATCGTCCAGTTCGATCTGTCCGGATTCGAGCTTGGTGATGTCGAGAATCTCGTTGATCAGAGTCAGCAGTTCATTGCCTGCGCTGTGAATGGTCTGAACGTAGTCGCGTTGCTTGACCGACAGCGGCGTGCCCAGCAGCAGCTCGGTCATGCCCAGCACGCCATTCATGGGCGTACGGATTTCGTGGCTGATCTTGGCCAGGAACTCGGCCTTTGCATTGATTTCGGCAGTGCTGGCCGCCAGATCGCGGCTGATGCTGAAGTTGTCTTCGGTGATGCTGCGATGACGCTCACTGAGGGCGACACTCATCAGCAGCCCGGTGATACAAGCGAACACCAGCATGCTCATGACCATCCACTGCGGTGGTACCAGGGTCAGCCAGAGCATGGCGGGCAGGATGACCAGGCAACCGACATTCAGCACCAGCATGCCCGCGATAAAGAGGCGCGCAGGCCAGAAGTTGCGCTGCCAGTGGCTGACCGCAATCATCAGCATGGTCAGGGTAGCCGGGGCGATCAGGACGTAAGTCATGACGTTGAGCGGCAAGGTATCGACAAACAGCATCAGCAGGCCGCCAAGGGCGATCAGGATGATATTGGCCAGCAGCAGGCGGTTATGGAAAGGGATGCTGCGGTGGGAGAAAAAACAGCCCGTATAGATCAGTGCGCAGAGCATCGCCAGCAGCAGGGTGAGATGGGCGCCAGGCGTCTGGCTGATATGCCAGCTGACCATCCAGGGCGCTGGCAGGTTGAGCAGCAGCGCGGCGCTCATGACCAGCAAGGCTTCGCTGCCGGCCAGCCACAGGTTGCTGCGTGCGCGGGTGTGGGCGTAGCGGGTCAGGTTCTGCAGGATCAGCATCACCAGCGCGCCGAAGATCATGCCGAACAGCAGCGGCTGACGTTCGTCGGCGGCGCTTTGTATCGCTGCTTGCAGGGTGATATTGGGCCGTAGCTGTTGGGTCGAGACCAGGCGCAGGTAAATATCCTGGGGGGCATCACTGGCCGGGATCGGTAACAGGAAATCGCTGCCGGACAGCAGCTGGTTATGGCGGGGGACGCTGTTGCCGCTGCGTGAATGATTGACCAGGCTGTCGCCGCTCAGGACGTACAGATCGAGATTGGCCAGGTCAGGCGCGAAGACCCGCAGCAATTGCTCGTGGTCATCGGGAGGTAGGCGGTAGTGCAGCCATAACGCGCTGTTGCGGCCGGCGGCGGTGACTTTGGCCAGCTCGATGGGACTGAATTGATTCTGGTAGCGCGCTGAACGGATATCGCTCAGTTGCAGGTCGGCCTGATCATCAAATAAAGCGGACCAACCCGCACCTTGCTCGGCCTGGGCCGAAAGCATGAAGAGCAGGGTCAGCAGACCCACTGTGGAACCTATGGCAATCCTGAGCCAGCGCACGGCGAAATCCCTTCGTAGATAAATGCCTTTGCCTCTGTGCGGTGCTGGAATGGCCAGACCTGACCCGACCTTATGAGAGGTGCAGGTACAGGTCTGATCGCCAGACTATTCCAGGCTTTCACCACGTTCGCGGGCAATGGCGCGATAGCCGATGTCCTTGCGATAGAAGCAGCCTTCCCAATCGATCTTTGCTGCCAGCTCGTAGGCACTTTGTTGCGCTGCGCCGACGCTTTCACCCAGTGCTGTAGCACAGAGTACACGACCGCCGCTGGTCACGACCTGACCATTTTGCAGCGCGGTACCGGCATGGAACACTTTGCCCGGCAGCTGTGCGGCTGCGTCGAGCCCGTTAATGGCAGCGCCCTTGGCGTAGTCACCTGGATAACCGCCGGCTGCCAGGACGATGCCCAGGCTTGGACGTGGGTCCCACTGTGCTTCGACCTTGTCCAGGGCCTGGGCCAGCGCGGCCTCGACCAGCAGGACCAGGCTCGATTGCAGGCGCAGCATTACCGGCTGGGTTTCCGGGTCGCCGAAGCGGCAGTTGAATTCGATGACTTTCGGGTTCCCGGCCTTGTCGATCATCAAACCAGCATAGAGGAAGCCGGTGTAAACGTTACCTTCATCGGCCATGCCTCGGACGGTCGGCCAGATCACCAGATCCATGACGCGCTGGTGGACTTCGGCGGTGACCACCGGGGCCGGGGAGTAGGCACCCATACCGCCGGTGTTCGGGCCGCTGTCGCCGTCGCCGACGCGCTTGTGGTCCTGACTGGTAGCCATTGGCAATACATTCTTGCCGTCGACCATGACAATAAAACTGGCCTCTTCGCCATCGAGGAATTCTTCGATGACGACGCGGGAGCCGGCTTCACCAAAAGCGTTGCCAGCCAGCATGTCGCGCACTGCGTCTTCGGCTTCGGCCAGGGTCATGGCGACGATCACGCCCTTACCGGCGGCAAGACCATCGGCCTTGATCACGATAGGAGCGCCTTTTTCGCGCAGGTAAGCCAGGGCCGGCTCGATTTCGGTGAAGTTCTGGTAGTCGGCAGTCGGGATCTTGTGCCGGGCCAGGAAATCCTTGGTGAAGGCCTTGGAGCCTTCAAGCTGGGCAGCCCCGGCGGTCGGACCAAAGCAGTCCAGGCCACGGGAACGGAACAGATCGACGACACCGGCAACCAGTGGTACTTCCGGGCCAACGATGGTCAGCGAGACGTTCTTCTCGGCGAAGTCGGCCAGTTGCTCAAGGGCCAGTACGTCAATGGCGACGTTTTCGCACTTGGCTTCGATGGCTGTACCGGCATTGCCCGGCGCGACGAAAACCTTCTCGACACGCGGGTCCTGTGCGACTTTCCAGGCTAGCGCGTGTTCACGACCGCCACTGCCGATGATCAATACGTTCAAAGGGAGACTCCTTCGGAGAAGCTGCAAGCTACGAGCTGCAAGCTAAAAGCACAATAACGGAGTGCTTGCCTGCAGCATGTTGCTCTGAATTATTTGGACTGCAATGGCAAGCAAGATCGATATAGAACTGCTCTTGCTTGCCGCTCGCAGCTTGAAGCTCGTAGCTGCACTCAGTGCCTGAAATGACGCATGCCAGTAAACACCATGGCAATGCCCGCTTCATCAGCGGCGGCGATCACTTCTGCGTCGCGCATCGAGCCGCCTGGCTGGATCACCGCAGTGATACCGACCTTGGCCGCGTTGTCGATGCCGTCGCGGAACGGGAAGAAGGCGTCCGAAGCCATGACCGCACCCGCTACCGCAAGGCCAGCATGCTCGGCCTTGATGGCGGCGATGCGCGCCGAGTTCACACGGCTCATCTGGCCTGCGCCGACACCGATGGTCTGGCGGTTCTTGGCGTAGACGATGGCGTTGGACTTGACGTACTTGGCAACTTTCCAGGCGAAGATCAGGTCATGGATTTCCTGTTCGGTCGGTGCGCGTTTGGTCACGACTTTCAGGTCATCGGCGCTGATCATGCCGATATCGCGGCTCTGTACCAGCAGGCCGCCATTGACACGCTTGTAGTCCCACGCAGCGCCACGCTCGGCTGCCCACTGGCCGGTGCTGAGCAGACGCACGTTGGCTTTGCTGGCAACAATGGCCTGGGCTTCGGCGCTGACGCTCGGAGCAATGATCACTTCGACGAACTGACGCTCGACGATGGCTTTGGCCGTCTCAGCGTCCAGCTCGCGGTTGAAGGCGATGATGCCGCCGAAAGCCGATTCGGTGTCGGTGGCGTAGGCCAGCTCGTAGGCCTGACGGATGCCGCCTTCGCTGTCCGGGCTGACCGCCACGCCGCATGGGTTGGCGTGCTTGACGATCACGCAGGCCGGCTTGACGAAGCTCTTCACACATTCCAGCGCGGCGTCGGTGTCGGCCACGTTATTGAACGACAGTTCCTTGCCTTGTAGCTGGGTCGCGGTGGCTATGCCCACTTCGGCCGGCTTGGCTTCAACGTAGAACGCCGCGCTCTGGTGCGGGTTCTCGCCGTAGCGCATTTCCTGGGCCTTGACGAACTGGCTGTTGAATGTGCGCGGGAACTGGCTGCGACCTTCTGTAGTCAGGGTCTCGGCTGTCTGGTCGATGCTGCCCAGGTAGTTGGCGATCATGCCGTCGTAGGCGGCAGTGTGTTCGAATGCCTTGAGCATCAGGTCGAAACGCTGGGCGTAGGTCAGGCCACCAGCCTTGAGGTTTTCCAGCACCTGGCTGTAGTCGCTGGCGTTGACCACGATGGCCACGTCCTTATGGTTTTTTGCTGCCGAACGCACCATGGTCGGGCCGCCGATATCGATGTTCTCGATGGCAGTCGGCAGATCGCAACCTGGCTGGGCAACGGTGGCTTCGAACGGGTAGAGATTGACGGCAACCAGATCGATCGGCTTGATCCCGTGCTCGCTCATGATGGCGTCGTCGATGCCGCGACGGCCGAGGATGCCGCCGTGGATCTTCGGATGCAGGGTTTTTACCCGACCGTCCATCATTTCCGCGAAACCGGTGTAGTCGGCGACTTCGACTGCAGCGACACCGTTGTCCTTGAGCAGCTTGAAGGTGCCGCCGGTGGAGAGGATCTCGACGCCCAGGGCTTCGAGTTCACGGGCGAATTCAAGGATCCCGGTCTTGTCGGAAACGCTGATCAGGGCGCGGCGGATCGGCAGGCGGGTAGTCTGGTCGGTCATCTCAATTTCCATCAAAAGCAAAAGGAGTCAATCAGCAAAAAAGGCGACCGCGTTCGGCGCGTCGCCTTTTCTGTCATGGAATGCTTAAAGCAGATCGTACTGCTTGAGTTTCTTGCGCAAGGTACCGCGATTCAGGCCCAGCAGCTCGGAGGCCTTGGTCTGGTTGCCCTTGACGTAGCTCATCACGCTTTCGAGCAGCGGCGCCTCGACTTCCGACAACACCAGGTTGTAGACATCCGTGACGGCAGCGCCTTCGAGGTGGGCGAAATAATTGTGCAGCGCCTTCTCGACACTGCCGCGCAGGGTCTGACCCTCTTCGCTCGGCGTGTTGAGGTGCTGTTTCAAATTGACGTTGTCGCTCACGGGTGTTGTTCCACTCACTAAAGTCTCGGTCATCATCGTCATGCGGCCACCTCGTCTCCGTTCGTTACGCGCGGCGTTCTGTCGCCTTGGCTAAAGAACTCCCGAACGTGGGCGCACTGCGCTTGCGTATCCTGCAAAGCATTGAACAGGGCGCGAAACTCCCTGGCGCCCGGCAATGTTGCGAGATACCAGCCGACATGCTTGCGGGCAATACGTACGCCCAGCACGTCGCCGTAGAAAAGGTGGAGGCTTGCCAGATGCTCTAGCAGGATGCGTTCCACTTCACTGGACGGCAGTGCCGGCAATGTTTCCCCGGTCCGCAGGTAGTGCTCTATCTCACGAAAAATCCATGGACGCCCCTGGGCGGCCCGGCCAATCAACAAACCATCGGCACCGGTCGCGGCAAGGACGCGCCGGGCTTTCTCGGGTGAATCGATATCGCCATTGGCAAAGACCGGTATCGACACCGCCTGCTTGATGGCGGCGATGGTGTCGTATTCGGCTTCCCCGGTGTACAGATCGGCGCGGGTCCTGCCATGGACCGCCAACGCCTGTATGCCGGCCTGTTCGGCGATCTTCGCCACAGTCAGGCCGTTCTTGTTCTCCCGGTCCCAGCCGGTGCGGATCTTCAGGGTGACCGGCACATCGACCGCAGCCACTACGGCCTGCAGGATCTCGCTCACCAACTGTTCATCCTTGAGCAGCGCAGAACCCGCTGCCTTGTTGCACACCTTCTTGGCTGGACACCCCATGTTGATGTCGATGATCTGGGCACCCAGTTCGACGTTGGCACGGGCCGCGTCTGCCAGCATCTGCGGGTCCCCACCGGCGATCTGTACCGAACGGGGCTCGGGATCACCTTCGTGGATCATGCGCAGGCGCGATTTGCGACTGTTCCACAGGCTCATGTCACTGGTGACCATTTCCGAGACCACCAGGCCTGCGCCCATCTGGCGGCAGAGCTGACGGAAGGGCTGGTCGGTGACGCCCGCCATAGGGGCGAGGATCAAGCCGTTCTGCAATGTATATGGACCGATGCGTACCGCCGACATAGGTGTGCTCGTTTTGCAGCCCGTGTGTGGACGAATCATCCGCGGATCGGGCGCGACCGCTGCAATAGTCGCTTCAACCGATCCGCCCGGAACCGGCCCGAAAAGTGCTTTCGCGGCGTTTCAGACAGGACCCGGAGTATCAAAAAGGGTTGGCATGATACCCGCTCTCGATGACTGGATAAAGGCTGAATTGGATAAAATCTGAACAGCTGCATTCTTGTCACGAACGGTTCTGCCAGTGACGCGAAGTCATAAAAGTATCGGTGAAAGCCGCAGGCGTTTTTTGTCGTTGATCATGGAATGGTCAGATCATCTGGCTGCAACCCATGCCGGATCAGGGTTTCACTCCGGCGAGCGGAAACTCAGGCTGTAATTGACGGCCTTGGCGCCAGGGTCAAGGATGTCCAGAGCGATATGAATCGGCGTTTGCGGCGGCATCTCTTCCTTGCCCGCCATTTCGCCGCTCAGGTATTCGCCCGGCTTGAACCGACGACTGGCAATCAGTTGACCATTGGTATCGGCAAAACGCAGTTCCAATAGCGGGAACGGCTGGGAAAAGGGTGCACGGTTATAGATGATGGCATCCACTACCAGCGCGCCTTTGAATTCAGGATGGCTGCGCACCACCAGATTACTGCTCTTGAGCAGGGTGATATCGACTTTCGATGGCACCTTGCAATCAATCTGCGGGCAAATCTGCTGAAACCACGGGCGGTATTGATCCTGCCGTGCCAGTTCATCGAAGTGATACCAGACATACTGACCGAGCAAACCGGCCAAAGCCAGTAGACAAAGAAATGCCCAGGCCAGCCGGCGTCCCCAGCGTGGCTTGGGCCGCTGCCAGTCCAGTTGCAATGGGTCGTCGGTCAGGTCGAGCAGGGTCTGCTCGCGCACGTCCGGCTCATTGCGACCGCGCCGGGTGCGGCTGGTAGTGAGGACCGGTTCGTCGTCATGCTCGTCTTGGTCGTCATCCAAGGCCGACCAGCGGCTGGGCTTTTCCACGATCTTGCGCGGTGGCGGCAGCGGTGGCAGGGGCCTGCCATGTTCATCCAGCTCTTGCTCCGGCTCCTCTGCAATCAAAGAGAGCGATGGCTCGGTGCGACCGCCGGGCTCGGCTTCGGCTCTGGCAGGTGCGTCGAACTCATCGTCTTCTTCGGGCGACGGTTCCTGGGCATGCAGCTGCGGCAGGTCGGCGACATCATCGTTGCGCAAGCTGCCGACCCACTCATCCGGCTCGCTGCGTAGCTGGTCGCGACGGGCGGTCAGGGCTTCACCGTCAAACTTGTCGGCGTACGGTTCGGCCTGTTTGTTCTCGCGTTTTTCCAGGCGGGCCAGTTCCTCGTCGAGATCGAGGCTGTCCAGATCCATTTCAGTGATTTGCCAGGGATCCTGCTCGGCCTCAGGCTCTATCGGTGCTGGTGCTGGTGCTGGTGCTGGTGCTGGTGCTGGTGCAGGGGAATCGATCGGCGGCAGGACCGGCGGTGCGGTAACGGGTGGCGCGGGCTTCGGAGCCGGAGTCGGTGGTGGCGCCGGAACCGGAGTCGGCGCCGGGGCAACAGGGTTGCCTTCAGACGCAGTCTTGCCGGCACGTTGTTCCAACAGTTGTTTCGCTGCGTTGAAGACTTGCAGACAGGCCCCGCAACGTACCACGCCGCGGGCCACGCTCAATTGCGCGTGGCTGACTCGGAAACTGGTCTGGCAGTGGGGGCACTGGGTGACAAAACTGTCGGTCATGCGGGTATCCGGTTCAAGCGGCGGTTAGCGACGACGGCCCGTGATGCGTACCCAACCTTCACGGTTGGCGATCGGGTCCAGATCGAATGTTTCAGCATAGGCGGCGGCGACTTCTTCGCCTTGTTCGGCGAGGATGCCCGACAGCGCCAGGCGACCACCGGATTTGACCAGTGTTGCCAGCTGAGGTGCCAGTGAAACCAGCGGCCCGGCGAGAATATTTGCCACCAGCACGTCAGCTGGCTGTTGCGGCAGGTCTTCAGGCAGGTACAGCGGGAAGCTTTCGGCGGCAATATTGTTGCGTCCGGCGTTATCGCGGGAGGCCTCCAGGGCCTGCACGTCGATATCGGTGCCGACCGCAGTCTTGGCGCCGAGCAACAAGGCGGCAATGGCCAGGATCCCCGAACCGCAACCGAAGTCCAGGACTTCACAGCCTTTGAGGTCCTGGCCGTCCAGCCATTCCAGGCACAGGGCGGTAGTCGGGTGAGTGCCGGTGCCAAAAGCCAGGCCCGGGTCCAGCAGCAGATTGACCGCGTCCGGCTCCGGAGCGGCATGCCAGCTTGGCACGATCCACAGGCGCTGGCCGAAACGCATTGGCTGGAAGTTATCCATCCAGCTGCGCTCCCAGTCCTGATCGGCGATCACTTCGTGCATGTGCTCGGGCAGTTCTGCATCGGTCAGCAGACGCAGGTGGGCCAAGACCAGATCTGCATCGGTATCGGCCTCGAACAGCGCCAGCAGGTGGGTGTGCGACCACAACGGCGTGGTGTTGAGTTCCGGCTCGAAAATCGGCTGATCTTCCGCGTCCATGAATGTAACCGATACGGCGCCCACTTCAAGCAGGGCATCTTCGTAGGTTTCGGCTTGTTCAGGACTGATGGCGAGACGGACTTGCAGCCATGGCATGGCGTGTTACCTATGCAGAGAGCAGGAAAGCGGCGAAGTTTACTTCAGGTTCGCGGCAAATGCTCGCGGGCCGACGTCGCTCGCTGCCCGCCGGCGAAAAAGCAGAAGCCCCGACGGGTCGGGGCTTCTGGGTTGGAGCACGTGTCAGCGGAAATTACTTCTCTTCTGCCAGCTTGTGTTCCAGGTAGTGGATGTTGACCGCGCCAGCGCAGAAGCCTTCATCGCGGGTCAGGTCGCGGTGCAACGGGATATTGGTTTTGATCCCGTCAACCACGATTTCGTCCAGGGCATTTCGCATGCGTGCCATGGCTTCGTCGCGGGTTGCGCCCCAGGTGATCAGCTTGCCGATCAGCGAGTCGTAGTTCGAGGGAACCTTGTAGCCGCTGTACAGGTGCGAATCGACCCGCACGCCGTTGCCGCCTGGCGCATGGAAATGCTTGACCAGACCTGGGCTCGGAATGAAGGTTTTCGGGTCTTCGGCGTTGATCCGGCATTCCAGCGCATGCCCGTGAATGACCACGTCATCCTGGGTGTACGACAGTTTGTTGCCGGCGGCGATGCTGAGCATTTCCTTGACGATATCGATACCGGTGACCATTTCCGAAACCGGGTGCTCCACCTGAACACGGGTGTTCATTTCGATGAAGTAGAAACGACCGTTCTCATACAGGAACTCGAAGGTCCCGGCGCCACGGTAGCCGATGTCGATACAGGCCTTGACGCAGCTGGCCAGGACTTCCTTGCGTGCATCTTCGTCGATGTACGGTGCCGGAGCTTCTTCCAGGACCTTCTGGTGCCGACGCTGCAAGGAGCAGTCGCGGTCGCCCAGGTGGATCGCATGGCCCTGGCCGTCGGAAATGACCTGGACTTCCACGTGGCGCGGGTTGGTCAGGTATTTTTCCAGGTAGACCATCGGGTTGCTGAACCAGGCAGCCGCTTCGGAGCGGGTCTGCTTGGCGGCTTCGATCAGGTCTTCTTCCTTGTGCACGACGCGCATGCCACGACCACCACCGCCACCGGCGGCCTTGATGATCACCGGGTAGCCGACTTCACGGCCGATGCGCAGCGCGGTTTCTTCGTCTTCCGGCAGCGGGCCGTCGGAGCCAGGTACAGTCGGCACCTTGGCGCGTTTCATCGCGTCCTTGGCAGAAACCTTGTCACCCATCAGGCGAATGGTTTCGGCTTTCGGGCCGATGAAGGCGAAGCCGGATTTTTCCACCTGTTCGGCGAAATCGGCGTTTTCCGCGAGGAAACCGTAGCCAGGGTGAATGGCTGTGGCACCGGTCAGCTCGGCCGCCGAAATGATGGCCGGGATGTTCAGATACGACAGATTGGCGGGCGCCGGGCCGATGCAGACGGTTTCGTCAGCCAGACCCAGGTGCATCAACTCGCGGTCAGCCGTGGAATGCACGGCGACGGTCTTGATGCCCAGTTCTTTACAGGCACGCAGGATTCGCAAGGCGATTTCGCCGCGGTTGGCGATCAGGACTTTTTCCAGCATCGCAGGCTCTCCCCGGTTCAAACGATGGTGAACAGCGGCTGGTCATACTCAACCGGCTGACCGTTTTCTACCAGGATGGATTCGATCACGCCGCTGACTTCAGCTTCGATCTGGTTCATCATTTTCATTGCTTCAACGATGCAGATGATGTCGCCTTTCTTCACAGTCTTGCCAACTTCAACGAAGGCTGGCGAGGTGGGTGAAGGGGTGCGGTAGAAGGTACCGACCATCGGCGATTTGACCACGGAGCCATTGTGCTTCGGCGCGGCGGCCGGAGCTTCGGCGACGGGGGCGGCGGCGACTGGGGCGGCAACCGGTGCGGCGACTGGCGCCGGAGCATAGTACTGCTGTGCTGGAGTCTTGCTGTGACGGCTGATCCGTACGGATTCTTCACCTTCACGGATTTCCAATTCGTCGATGCCGGACTCTTCCAGCAGTTCGATCAGTTTCTTGACTTTACGGATATCCATTAATTCTCAACTCCCAAGGGTCGGTCAGGGGTATATCGACAGCCGGTCAGGGCCATGGGGCTCAGCTTCAGGCTGCGCCGGTCATGGTTGGGTACTGACGGCCAATTGTTCCAGGGCGGCCTCCAGGGCCAGTCGGTAACCGCTGGCGCCAAGGCCGCAGATCACTCCGACAGCAACATCGGAAAAGTAGGAGTGATGGCGGAAAGGTTCGCGTTTGTGCACGTTCGACAGGTGCACTTCGATGAATGGGATGCTCACTCCCAGCAGCGCGTCACGTATTGCAACGCTGGTGTGTGTAAAAGCGGCCGGATTGATGATGATGAAATCCACGCCTTCATCGCGTGCCGCGTGGATCCGCTCGATCAATTCGTATTCGGCGTTGCTTTGCAGGTACATCAGATGGTGACCGGCTTCACGGGCGCGGCGCTCCAGATCCAGATTGATCTGGGGCAGAGTGATCGCGCCGTAGATTCCAGGTTCGCGGGTGCCAAGCAGGTTCAGGTTGGGTCCGTGAAGAACCAGAAGAGTCGCCATCATGTATCCCTTGTTGTTCTGTGAGCCACAGTGCGGCGACTATGCCGTAAGGTCGACGGACTGTCCAGTTAACAACAGTAGCCAGCACGATGACCGATATTCACGCAAAATTTGTGACTCAGGCACTAAATTTGGTCATTTGCTCTAATCAGCCGCTCGGCAAGGCCCTGAACGTCGATTTCGCCGACGATGCGTATCGATGCCTGTTCGTTGCCGTTCTTACTGTAGAACACCAGCGCAGGAGGGCCGAACAATTGGTAGCGATCAAGCAGGGCACGCTGTTCGGCGTTGCTTTCGGTCATATCGAAGCGGATCAGCCGATAACCCTTGAGTAGGGCGACCACCTGCGGGTCAGGCAGTACATCGTGTTCGAGCACTTTGCAGCTGATGCACCAGTCGGCGTAGAAATCCAGCAGCAGCGGTTGACCGATGTTTTTGGCTTCGGTCAGGGCCTGATCCAGCGCGGCAGTGGTGGTCACGGTTTGCCAGGCGGACGCCGCAGGTTGGGTGCTGGTCGGGCTGTTGCTGGCCGAACCGAGCGGGCGAAAAGGATCGCTTTGCCCGCTCAGGGCGCCGACCCAGCAACAGATTGCGTAGACCAGTAGAAACACACCTGAAAGCTGGGCAAGGCGCTGGCCGGTGGTTTTCTCGGTCAATTGCAGCGTGCCCAAGAACAGCGCCACACCCGCCGCCAGCAAGCCGATCAACAGCAGCGTGACCGGCCCCGGCAGCACCCGACTGAGCAGGGCAATGGCCAGGCCCAGCAGCAGGACGCCAATGGCGTTTTTTACCGTGACCAGCCATGGCCCGCTTTTCGGCAGCCAGGCAGCGCCGCCGGTCGCGACCAATAGCAAGGGCGCGCCCATACCCAGGCCCAGGGCGAACAGTTTCAGAGCGCCGCCCAGGGCGTCACCGCTGGCACTTATATAAAGCAGTGCCCCGGCCAGTGGCGCTGACACGCAAGGCGAAACCAGCAGGCTCGACACTACGCCCAACACCGCCGCGCCCCATAGGGAGCCGCCTTCAGTCCGGCCAGCGATACGGTCGAGGCGATTGCTGATGGCTTGAGGCAGACGCAGTTCAAACGCGCCGAACATGGCCACGGCGAATACCGCAAAGAACAGCGCAAACGGCACCAGTACCCAGGCCGATTGCAACCGAGCCTGCAGATTCAGCCCGGCGCCGAATACCCCCATCAGTGCGCCGAGCAAGGCAAAGCAGGCGGCCATCGGTAGCACATAGGCCAGGGACAGGCTCAGGCCACGCAGGCCGCCGACCTTGCCGCGTAACACCACGCCGGAGAGGATCGGCAGCATGGGCAATACGCAGGGCGTAAAGGTCAGGCCGACGCCGGCGAGGAAGAACAGCGCCAGCTCCTTCCAGCTCCACGGGCTTTTTCCTGCCGAAGGCGCTTGCGCAGGTGGGCTGGCGGCCACGTCGCCGATGCTCAGGCGCTCGGTTTCCGGTGGGTAGCACAAGCCTTTATCGGCGCAGCCCTGATAAGTAACGGCGAGTGTGAACGGGCGGTTATCGCCGGGTTTGCGTGGCAGTTCGATATCGAGAATGCCGTGATACACCTCGACATCGCCGAAGTAGTCATCGTGCCTGGCTTCGCCCTTGGGCAGTTGTGCCGCACCCAGGTTGATATCCGCTGGCTCGGTGCGGAACTGGAAGCGGTGGCGGTACAAGTAATAGCCTTCGCTGGCGACAAATCGCAGCTTGATCGACTGCGGCGTCGTTTCCATCAGGTCCAGCTGAAACGCCTGATGGACCGGGAGGAAATCCTTGCTGTTATCGAACGAACTGCCGCCGAGAGTGGCACTGGGACGGCTGTCCAGCAGGCTCGCACTGTAGGCGGGCAGGGCAAGAAACAGCAGTAACAGGCAGAACAGGCGGCGCATGGTGGTCTCGCTTTTTCAGAGTCCGCGCATCATATCGGAGTCATTGCGGCTGTGCAGGTGTGGGACGATCTGCCGCAGTGCGAGTATTGATAATTAACATCGTCGTTGTGGGAACGGATTCATCCGCGAAAGGAAAGGCGCATTCGGTACATATGCGGCGCTTGAAATGCCGCTTTCGCGAATGAATTCGCTCCCACAGGGTTGTCTTTTCGCAGGGGGGCTAAACCGCCGTTTCCGGCAAGGCAATCATATAACTGGTCCCCGGCTTGCTATCTCGATTGGAATGTACCTGGTTACGCCCGGCATGCTTGGCCCGATATAGGGCGTTGTCGGCCATGGCGGCCAGGCTCAGGCTGTCGTCGGTGTCGCCCAGTTCGACCACCCCGGCACTGAAGGTGCAGAACAGGTCGGCCGGTTCTGCCGGGTAGTGGATTTCGGCGAAGCGGCGGCGGATTTCATCGAGCACGTGGTGGGCGTTGTGCAGATCGGTGTCGGGCATGACGATGGCGAACTCTTCGCCGCCGTAACGGCCAATGAAGTCGCTCTTGCGCAGGCGTTGCTTGAGAAACAGCGCCAGACTCTTGATCACCCGGTCGCCCATGGGGTGGCCGTGGCTGTCGTTGACCTTCTTGAAGTGGTCGATATCCAGCATCGCGAAGCACAGTTGCTTGTTCTCGCGGCGACTGCGCAGGCAGCAATCCTCCAACAATTGCAGGATATGGGTGTGGTTGTACAGCCCGGTCAGGCTGTCACGGATCATCCTGGCCTTGAGGTTGCGCGCACGGCCGGCGCGATTGCGCACGGTGGTGATCAGATGACGCGGCTGGATCGGCTTGGTGAGGAAGTCATCGCCGCCTTCGCTCATGGCGTCCAGTTGTTTGTCCAGATCGTCCTCGGCCGACAGATAAATGATAGGCACACTGACATAACGGTCGTTGTGGCGAATCACCTTCGCCAGCTCCGTGCCAGTACAGCCGGGCATGTACATGTCGAGGATGATCAGGTCCGGCTGGAAGTCGGCCAGCTCGGCCATGGCCTGGATCGGGTCCAGCAATACTCGGGTGACGATCCCGGCGCTGTTGAGCAGGCGCTCGGTGTGGGTGGCCTGGGCGCGGGAGTCGTCAATGACCAGCACTTTATAGGGCTCGTATTGCGCCACGCGAATCAGCACTTCAAGTTTTTCCAGCAGGCTTGATGCTTCCAGGGTACCGGTGAGGAATTCCTCGCCGCCCGCGCGCACGGCCGCCAGGCGGGTCGGCGTATCGGTTTCCTGTCGACTGAAGAACAGCAGGGGCAACTTCTGTTCCAGGCTGGCCTGAACCTGGGCGGCCAGTTTCAGACCCTCACCGGGCCCGGAAAAATCCACATCCATGACAATGGCAGCCGGATGGCGTTCGGTCATGGCGTCGTTAAACGCGTCAGTATCAGCCAGAGATCGCGCCAGCAGACCGAAGAACTCCAACTGCTTGGCCAGGCGCTCGGCGCGTTCGCTATCGTGCAGCACTATATAAATAGGTTTGCGCAGCGGTGGCAGAGCCATCTGATCGAGGCGGTCGCCTTGACGCAGGCCGGTACGGGACAGGCGCTGCATCAGGCGGTTGAGTTCGGTAATGGATGCACTGCTCAGGCGGCCGCGATTGGCTTCTACGGTTTCCAAAGCATCAGTCAGCTGGCGGGCCAGATCGGTATGTTCGACCTGCTCGAAACGCTCGGCAAAACGCAGCAGGCGCTGGGTCGACTCCTTCAACTCTGCCAACTCCGCGACTGACCATTCGTATTGCTGCAAGCGCTGCCACACCTCAAGAATCTGACGGGCTTGATGGATGACGCGCTGGGCAAAATGGTGCTTGAGACGATCGCGGCTGGGGTCTTCTGGTTCGGCCATTATCCTGACTACTGTTATTTTTCGCTGAGGATGAGTGCTGGCGCTATGCTAGCACCTCTTCTTTGCGCCGAGAGTGCCGTAAGTCAAATAATTGGCAACAAGTTCCCGTCTTTTGTTGCGTTTTAATGACCAGAAGGCGGATTTGCGGGGAGTAATGGCATCATCGGCGTATGCGGCCGATGAACGGCAAGCTGTGCCGCCCATTCAGCTCGCCGTCCTGCCAATGCGGGCGCGCTCATCCCAAGATTTGGACAGCGATCTTGTAGCTGGCTTGCGGGCGATGGTCTTGAGCCACTGCTGCTTGAGAGCGCTTCGCACTCGATCGCTACCTGGGCGGCTTCTGCGGGTTTTTGGTGGACGTACGACCCGGTGTTGTCAGGTAGGATGACCTCCCGGCTGAAGCCGGTCCTGCAGGTTTGGTTTCGTTACTTATCCTGCCAGTACATCCCGAAAAACGTCCGGGCGAATGGCTGCTATATGCAGCAGCGAGCGGGCGGCGCCTGACGGCGAGCGGCGGCCTTGCTCCCATTCCTGAAGTGTCCGCACGGACACGCCCAACAGCTCCGCAAAGCGAGGTTGTGACAGGCCGGTCTTGCTGCGCGCTTCAGCGGCTTCGGTTGCTTTCACTTGGTGAACATCGCCGTAGTACCCGGCTCTCACTTCCTGGATCGCCACCAGCAGCTCTTCACCGATATTGCGTTTGGCGTCGCGCTCCAAGAGCTCTTTTTCAGTCAGGGGCATGATTAAACTCCTTGGCGATTTTGCGCAGGATATGCGCGGGAATATTCTCAGTCGCGCCTTTGCTGTAAATCAGCAATGCGAGCAGTACACCGCTGGCTAGCTGGGCGGTATAGATGACTCGTACCGAGCCGCTTTTACCCCGACAATCCAGGTTCCAGCGGACTTTGCGGCAACCTCCTGAGCCTGGAACAACTGCTCCGGCATCAGGATCGTTGGCTAGAAATGTCATGAAGGCGCCACGTTCTTCTTCTGTCCAATAGTCCGGCCAGAGCTTTGTGAACAAGGGGGATTCAATAATCGTCAACATTGAATTCTACGTCTCTGACGTATATGCGGCAAGCTGCGATGAGAGGAGAACGTTGCGTTGGCAGGAAATCGCTACCTTGCGTTATGAAAGTCAGGGTTGGTTGATTTATTTGTGCGGGGTTGCAATGGTTAAAGCGGGGGAGATCGGGGTCAATGGGCGGGGGTGTAGGGCTTTTCTGATAATTCTGTGGGTACTCGATTTGTGGGAGCGAGCGGACGGCGTTCCGACTTGCCCGCTAAGGGACTATTACATCCGGCACATTGTCTGTGGCAGAAACATCGCCTTCACTGGGAGGCTCGCTCCTACGGGTACGAATGAATGATGAATATATCCAGAACGACAGGCCTTAACTATTGCGGCCCTACCCAGATTCGTAGCAGCGTGGCCGTGCAAAACTTAAAGAAACATCCCTCAGCTTCCTGAGATTTGCCCTACAGAACCCTCCAGCACATTCCTTTAGCGTTCGTCTCCTCAAAGACGTCACCCAAGGAATGGCATGATCCCCGTTACCCGACTCGGCGACAAACACGTCTGCCCCATCCCCGGCCATGGCACCTCGACTATCGTCAGCGCATCGTCTGATGTCCAGATCAACGACCTGGGCGCCGCTCGCGTGGGCGATGTCTGCGGTTGTGGCGCGGTGATCACGGCAGGCTATCCGCGCATCATCATCAACCACCGGCCGGTCGCGCATCTGGGTAGCCCAACCAGCCACGGCGGCTTCATCGTCTCGGGCAGCCACGATACCTTTGGCGGCTATCAATTCGAGGGGGAATGCACCGAGACCGTCATCGACTTCGCCAAACTCGGCGCCGTGCGCCCGGACGGCTCGGTTGATGAGCCACTCATGGCGCAACTGCTGGCCGACCCGCAACTCAAGCAACGCGCTCTGCTTTCGGGAGCGCTGGTGCAATCCAAGGCTGCGCCCCAAGCAGCCAAGGAGTTGCTGACACCCGAACTGATTGCGGTCGCCGGCAGCCAGCACGATAACGGCTCCGGCAACAAGATGATGTTCATCGCCCAGGCTGTGCGCGAACTGGCTGAATTCCAGTCCGACAAGCCCGGCCTGACGCGCACATTGGTGGTGTTCACCCCGAGCTACAACGACGCCATGCTCAGCGCGGCGCGCGCGTCTGCCGACCACTACGACGCAGCCTTCATCACCGTTGGCAACGCTCAGGAGCTGATCCACTACCTCAATCAAGGCAAAGACCGTAAGCAATCCCCTATCGAACACCTATCGCTGTTCAGCCACGGCGTACCCCAGCGCATTGCCTTTGGCTACCAACTGGCCGAAGACCAAGAGCTGTCCCTTGATGTACTGAACTACGAACAGCTTTCCGCCCTCGCGTTTGCCGGTTCCGCGCAAATCGACAGCTACGCCTGCCGCACGGGTATGGGCAACGCGTATGACCTTGCTATCGAAGGGCTTTTCCAGTTCTCCTCGCAGACCGATGAAAGCCTGGCGCAGTTATTGGCCGATCATCTGCAGATCAAGGTGCGCGCATTTATTCGGCGCTCGGATTACAAGAATACCTGGGGGTCGTTTGAAGATCGGCAGCGGGGCAAGTTATGTGAAATCAATGGTAATGCGGCGCCACGGGAGAAGTGGTGTAAGAGATGGAAAGAGTTGGAGGATGAGCGCAAACAGCAACATGAAGAGTTTAACTTCACCTATCAAAAGTTTGGGGCTGTCCATCCTGTAATCTCAGGCATCACGCCCGTCGGTGTCTCCGGAGATCACTTTGAATTTCTACCGAAGTAAGCTTATCCGGATTTCAACGGTCGTTTTTTCTTCGCTGCTACTAATGGCGAGCTATTACGGATACAAGGTAATGACTAGCGTATATAAAACAGATTTTGGTAACGGCGTGGTGATCTATGCTGATGACTACGTAAAGACGGGTCAGTGGGTGTACGACTGTAAATACTCACGGCTGATCAACCGCCGACCACTGTCGGCGCCTATAGCCGAGCTTGAGAAAACCGGAATGCTGACTATCGGTAATATGTACTCCCTGAATAATGCCGACGAGGCACAGGCAAAAGAGTCAATCCGAGCGATAACGGGTATAAATGGGTGGCATAAAAAACTGCATTATCTTTACACTGGTCTGAATGAGAGTAGTAATATTGCCGCCCATGTTTTCTATTTGTTGGGTCGTCATAATGGCCGGGATTGGGTATTGACGATTCGACATAGAGTTTACCTGGGTGAGTCTATCTTCACTGTAACCGCCAAGCCCTACCAATCCGAAACTTTTATAGATCACACCAAGATGCTCCAACTCGCCGCCCAAAGCTGCCCTGTTTCATAGTAAAAGCGTCCATCAGTTGAGCGGTAAGTGCGGGTGGGAGGCGGTTTTCTGAGTATGGGACCGCCTTGATGGCGACCGAGTACGCAGCGCTGGCAATGGCCTCCGGGACGCGATCTATCACGGATAAAGATAGTTAAGAATTTAGAAAGTTGGGGCGTTGGCTGTCGGTGTGGTTTATTGTGCTGAAGTGCTTGATATGAGGTTTGGTGGGGCTGGAGTGCTGTGATTAAGGGTCGTTATAGGCTTGGTTAGCAGCTGAGGTGTATTTTGGCGTTGCTCGTGCTAGTTGTTTTTCAAAGGATGTTGTTGATGGGGTTTTTAAAAAATGCGCTTGACTGTAAATTATTTCTATATGTTTTGGGCGATATTTGATGCGTTTTACATACTGATATATTGTGTTTATATGGTAGGTTATAATCGATTTCCATATGTTTACGATTTTCAGGGGGTTCAAACAAGCTCGCTGGGAATTGAACTGCCAGTTTTCTATTTTTTATTCGGTTTGGTTCTCGATACGGGTTTTAGGTCTTGGCTGTTTAATGTGTCTTTGGTTTTCTCGTGTCTTCTATTTTTGATGCGATGGAGAGTCGTGAAGTATGTGACAAATTTTCAGGCGGTCTTGCTTCTGATTTTTTCTTTTGAAATTGCTACGTCATCTTTTGCAGGTATGTTGCTTCTGCATAAAGCGATATTTGCCGCAGTTGCAGTGCTGCCACTTGCGTTGTTGATAGCGCGAGCAAGAACCGTTAGTTATATAGAACGTCATAAAAAATAGCGAGCCCGGAACAATAAGCTCTCGTCATGCATGCCAAAGAGGCTCCTTGTGCCGGCCAGCCCAGTTTCCGCCTTGCTCTGTAACGCTTCCTGTCGTGGCGCAAGCTCGGCACAGTCCGCAAGCGCACCTCATTTCGTTATTCGGGATGAGGCTTGTGCGAGATTGCTGACGATGACATCCGTTCAATCGCTGATGCTTGCGATGCTACGTACTCGATCGCCACTAAGACGGCTCTCACGGGGGGGGCTAGGTGGCAGCGCGGTGTCAGGCGCTGGCCCTCACGAACAGGTTCGCTCCTGCCGGTTTCGTGTGTGCTCGTTCACAGCGACGCTTTTTCGTGGGAGCGAGCGGGCGGCGTTCCGACTTGCCCGCTAAAGGGCCATTATATCCGGCACATTATCTGTGACAGAACCATCTCCTGCGCGGGGAGGCCTCGCTCCTGCGGAGTGTGTGGTGGCTGTGCGACAGTGGGGCGCCAGGTGTTACGTGTCGCGAACAAGTCCGCTTGCAGCCATTCAGCCATGACGGCGGCTTTCACTGTGCCAAGGGCGACACCTTGGAAACAAAACCTCGCGCATCGCGTGCCTGCACAAGGCACCTTGCTGTAAGGTTGCGGTCCAACCGACTCACACTCCGGGATTGAAAGGACAACGCCATGCTGGATTGGAAGAACCGCGCGGGCAGCGCAAGTGAACCTGCGGCTGCTACCGCCCCAGTCAAGGAACGCGGCTACTTCGGTGGTCTGTTTTTCAGTCGTGCCGTGGGTACTCTGGTCGGCATTTATCTGTTGGTGACCATTGCCATCGGTTGGTACTGGAGCCAGGAGCCAGCGCTGTTTCCGGTCCAGCAGAACGCCCAGGCCGCCGCCGAGCGCCAGGGTCGGCAGATGGTGATCGGCTTTACCACCATCGAAACCCTCAAGACCGTCGCCCAGACCCTGCTCGACAAGCCCGGCGGCTATCTGTCCAACGACCGTATGCCGCCTGGCCTGTGGCTCGATAACATCCCTAGCTGGGAATACGGCGTGCTGGTTCAGGTCCGTGACCTGAGCCGCGCCCTGCGCAAAGACTTCGCCCGTTCCCAGTCGCAGTCAGCTGAAGACAGCGATCTGGCCCGTGCCGAACCACTGTTCAACTTTGACAACAAGAGTTGGGTGCTGCCTTCCAGCGAGTCGCAGTACCGCGAAGGCATTGCCGCCCTGAGCCGCTATCAGGCGCGCCTGTCTGCACCGGATCAGAAGAACGCGCTGTTCTATGCGCGCGCCGATAACCTGAACAACTGGCTCGGCGATGTCGGCACGCGCCTGGGTTCGCTGTCGCAGCGTCTTTCCGCCAGTGTCGGTCGGGTCAAGCTTAACAGCACCCTGAAAACCGAGACTCTGGCCAGCGTCAAGCCGGGCGAAGTGCCTCAGGTCGACGAAGAAATCGTCGAGACGCCATGGTTGCAGATCGATAACGTGTTCTACGAAGCCCGCGGCCAGGCCTGGGCCTTGTCTCATCTGCTGCGCGCCATCGAAGTGGATTTCGCCGACGTGTTGGCGAAGAAGAACGCCACGGTCAGCGTGCGCCAGATCATTCGTGAACTGGAAGCATCCCAGGAGCCGATGTGGAGCCCGATGGTGCTCAACGGCGGTGCCTTTGGCGTGCTGGCCAACCACTCGCTGGTCATGGCCAACTATATTTCCCGGGCCAACGCGGCGATTATCGACCTGCGTCAATTACTTTCCCAGGGCTGATGGATGTCCATTTCCTCCAATGAAGTCGCGCATCGCGCGGCTTCCGATGCCGAACAGATCGCCTGGGCCGACGAGCAGGACCAGCTATTGGGCGCCATGCGTCGTTCGGACCTGCGCGAGCAGGGGTTGATCGGTCGCGGCACCTATATCCTGCTGTTCAATTCGACGGGCGAGCTGTGTGTGCATCGGCGCACCCTGAGCAAGGCCATCTATCCCGGCTATTGGGATGTGGCGGCCGGTGGCATGGTCCAGGCCGATGAAAGCTATGCCGAGTCGGCCACCCGGGAGCTGGAAGAAGAACTGGGCGTCAGCGGCGTGCCGTTGCGTGACCATGAACGGTTTTTCTTCGATCAGCCGGGCAATCGCCTCTGGTGCGCGGTGTTTTCTGCCGTCTGGGACGGGCCTTTGGTGTTGCAGCCGGAAGAGGTGCTTGAGGCGCATTTTCTACCCGTCGCCGAAGTGCTGCGCCAGACCCACGAAATACCTTATTGCCCGGACTCTCTGGCTGCACTCAAGCGGTATTTGGCGCACGTCGCAAAAGTTGATTGATTTAGCGCAATTTGCCGCTTAGCAACAGGGAAATTTGCCGTTACACTGCGCGGCCTTTTCACGCTGGACCGGTTTGCCGGTCCAGTTGCGCTGCCCCTGCCTGAGTGGGGCTTCGCGGTCGGTGTTCACCGGCCAATCTTCAGTCCTCAACAAGAGGATTTCCCGTGGCCAAGAAAGCCGCATCCTTCGCCGCCCTGGGCGGTCTGGTGTTTTCCACCGACGCAGGCAGGCACTGCCCTGACTGCCGTCAGCCCGTCGACGCCTGCACTTGCAAGCAAAGCCTGATTCCCGAAGGGGATGGCATTGCCCGTGTGCGTCGCGAAAGCAAGGGCCGTGGCGGCAAGACCGTGACGACCATCACCGGCGTGCCCTTGCCCGAAGACGGACTCAAGGACCTGGCCAAGACGCTCAAGCAGCGTTGCGGCACCGGTGGCTCGCTCAAGGACGGGGTGATCGAGATTCAAGGCGATCACGTCGAGCTGCTGCTGGCCGAACTGGTCAAGCAAGGGTTCAAGGCGAAGAAGTCCGGCGGCTGAAGGCCCCCGCACTTTGAGCAAACTCTGCGGCGTCCACTGGGTCTATTACCCATCGGCACTGTTTACGGCGAACGGCACCAAACCGTCATTTGCACTCTTTACACTGCGCCCACCGGTCACGGCCGGGGCTATCTGACTTTTTATAGGGGACTTCGATGTCCGTACGACGCACACGCAAAGACGATGGCAGTCAATGGACAGCTGCGGACAGCCGCAGTGTTTATGGGATTCGTCATTGGGGCGCCGGTTATTTTGCAATCAGCGATGCCGGCCGGGTTGAAGTTCGTCCCAACGGGCCGAACAGCACACCCATCGATCTCTATGCCCAGGTCGATAACCTGCGCAAGAGCGGGCTGTCCCTGCCGTTGCTGGTGCGCTTCCCCGATATCCTGCAAGACCGCGTCCGCCAGCTGACCGGTGCCTTTGACAGCAACATCGCGCGCCTGGAGTACCAGAGCAAATACACCGCGCTGTATCCGATCAAGGTCAACCAGCAGGAAGCGGTGATCGAGAACATCATCGCTACCCAGGATGTTTCCATCGGCCTGGAAGCCGGCTCCAAGCCCGAGCTGATGGCCGTTCTGGCCTTGGCACCCAAGGGCGGTACCATCGTCTGCAACGGTTACAAGGACCGCGAGTTCATCCGTCTGGCGCTGATGGGCCAGAAACTGGGTCACAACGTTTTTATCGTGATCGAGAAAGAATCCGAAGTTGAACTGGTGATCGAAGAAGCTGCCGAGCTCAAGGTCGCGCCGCAGGTTGGCCTGCGCGTTCGTCTGTCGTCCCTGGCCTCGAGCAAGTGGGCGGATACCGGTGGCGAGAAGTCCAAGTTCGGTCTCTCGGCGGCGCAATTGCTGTCCGTGGTCGAGCGCTTCCGCAAGGCTGGCCTGGACCAGGGCATCCGCCTGCTGCACTTTCATATGGGCTCGCAGATCGCCAACCTGGCGGACTACCAGCACGGTTTCCGTGAAGCCATCCGTTATTACGGCGAGCTGCGCAACCTCGGCCTGCCGGTGGATCACATTGACGTTGGCGGTGGCCTGGGGGTCGACTACGACGGCACCCACTCGCGCAACGCCAGCTCGATCAACTACGACATGGACGATTACGCCGGTGTCGTGGTCGGCATGCTCAAAGAGTTCTGCGACGCCCAGGGCCTGCCGCATCCGAATATCTTCTCGGAAAGCGGTCGCTCCCTGACCGCGCACCACGCCATGCTGGTGGTGCAGGTGACTGACGTCGAGCGGCACAACGACGAAGTGCCGGTGATCGATGACAAGGACAGCCTGCCGGAAACCGTGCAATGGCTGGTGGATCTGCTCGGCCCGACCGATATCGAGATGGTCACCGAGACCTACTGGCGCGCCACGCACTACATGAGCGACATCGCCACCCAGTATTCCGAAGGCAAGATCAGCCTGGCGCAGAAAGCCCTGGGCGAGCAATGCTACTTCGCCGTGTGCCGTCGCTTGCACAACTCACTGAAGGCGCGTCAGCGTTCCCATCGTCAGGTGCTGGACGAGCTCAACGACAAGCTGGCCGACAAGTACATCTGCAACTTCTCGGTGTTCCAGAGCCTGCCGGATACCTGGGCCATCGGCCAGGTCCTGCCGATCATCCCGCTGCATCGCCTGGACGAAGAGCCGGTGCGTCGCGCCGTGCTGCAAGACCTGACCTGCGACTCCGACGGCAAGATCAAGCAATACGTCGACGAGCAGAGCATCGAGACCAGCATGCCGGTGCATGCCCTCAAGGAGGGCGAGGACTACTTGCTGGGTATCTTCCTGGTTGGTGCCTATCAGGAAATTCTCGGTGACATGCACAACCTGTTCGGTGATACCGACTCGGTGAACATCTACCAGAACCCGGACGGCAGCGTGTACCACGCCGGTATCGAGACCCACGACACCATTGAAGACATGTTGCGCTACGTGCACCTGTCGCCAGAGGAGTTGATGACTCACTACCGCGACAAGGTCGCCAGCGCCAAGATCACCGCCCGTGAGCGCACGTATTTCCTGGATGCGTTGCGCCTGGGGCTGACACGGTCTTCGTACCTGTCCTCTTAAAGGCGGTGTAATACTTTGTGGGAGCGGATAAATCCGCTCCCACAATGGCTGGGCTTTTAGCCGTCCTACAAGGGTTTGCCTATTACTGCGTAGGCAACGTCCGAATCTGCATTTCCCTCATTGCGCCCCCAGGTTTCTCGGCCAGAATTTCCGGCCCGTCAGAGGAACCTGTCATGTCTACTCCCGCCTTCAAACTGCATATTGTCCGCGCACCGGTTGCATTCACCGTGCAGTCATTCACCGGCTTCGAAGCGATCAGCCAGCCCTTTGTCTTTGAAGTGGACGTCACCTGTCGTGACAACGCGCTGGATATGCGCGGTCTGATGTACCAGTCGGCATACCTGGCATTCAGTAACGGCAAGGGCGGTTTTCACGGGCAAGTTCATGGTGTTGAGCGCCGCCATTTTCTACCCGGCCCCGCCTGTTATCGGCTGACTCTCGGGCCGCAGCTGGCATGCCTGGGACAGCGGTACAATCAGCGGATTTTCCAGGACTGCACGGCGTTGCAGATCATCCGCCGTGTGCTGCAGGAGCATGGCATCCGCCGTAACAATTATCGCTTTGACCTCAAAACCGAATGCCAGCCGCGCCGCTACTGCGCGCAGTACCGCGAAACCGATTTGCAGTTCCTTCAGCGGCTGTGCGCGCAGGAGGGCATTCACTATCACTTCCGTCATTCGCGACAGGGTCACGAACTGGTGTTCGGTGACGGCCTGCGCAGCTTTCGCCGGGTTCCCGAGGCACCGTTCCAGAGTGTGCCGAATGTCGAGGGTGTGCGGCGTTTTGCCGTGAGTCACGAACAGGCTGAGACTCCCGGCTCACGTATGCAGCAACTCGCTGAAGGCGAAAGCACTCTGCCGTTCCTGGGGGCTGGCCAGTTATTGCCCCTGACCGGGCACCCACAGCAGGAGTGGAATCATTTATGGCTGGTGACCGAGGTGCGTCATCAGGGGGCTGGCGGCTACCTCAATCAATGGCAGGCAACGCCTTGGGAAGTCGGCTTTCGCGCCCCGGAATCGCCGAACCCGGAGCGCCTGCCGGGTATGCAGCAGGCGCGGGTGGTCGAGGCTTGCGCCGATGCTGACGGGCGGGTACGGGTGCAGTTCGACTGGGGCGGTCATGGCCAAGGCGCGGCGCTTAGCCAGTGCTGGTTGCCGGTGGCGGCACATCTGCAAGAGCGAGCGCACTGGTATGAGGGCATGCCGGTGGTGGTGAGTTTTCTCGAGGGGGACGCAGACCGGCCCTTGATCAGCGGTTGCATGCCGGTTGGGCCGTTATCGTTACCGGCTGCGCAGTTACCTGCGCCGATGGATGAGCGCCACACGCTTGCGGCCTGGCTTGATCCGCAGATATTGCTCGCCGAGGAGCGCGGCCTGCAGATCAATGACGGCCTGAAAGTGAGTTTCGAGGAGGGTTGCCAGCTACTGTTGCGGGTGGGAAGCAGCACCGTGGAGCTGGATGGCAGGTCGCTGATGCTGACTGCGCCCCGACTGGATCTGTCCCCTGAGCCAAAATGAGACGGGTGGGATCCTATGGGACCGGCTAAAGCGGTCCCACAAATTCGACAAATCAGAATTGCGCTTCAGCGTGAAAACCATCCATCGGTGCGACTCAACCGCCACGCAATCATTCCCAGGCTGAGGCTGCGCAGCACCATGAACAGCATGAAGCTCAGCCACAGCCCATGATTGCCCAAGCCCTGGGCCAGCCACGCCGTCGGTGCAATCAGCAGCACGCTGAGCAGCATGGCGTTGCGCATTTCCCGGGCACGGGTGGCGCCGATGAACAGGCCGTCGAGCAGGTAGCTCCAGACCGCTACCAGCGGCAGCGCCGCCAGGTACGGCAGGTACTCGAAGGCAATGGTGCGGACCTCATCGATGTCAGTCTGCATGGCGATAAAACCGCGCCCGGCAAACAGGAACAGCAAGGCAAAGGCGACGCTGCAAATCAGCGACCAGCCTCCTGCCACGGTCAAGGCGCGACGCAGGGCCGTGCGGTCACGAGCACCAATGGCGTGGCCGCACAGGGCCTCGACGGCATGGGCCAGGCCGTCGAGTGCATGGGCAGTGAGCAGCAGCCCATTGAGCAGCAGGGCATTGGCCGCCACCGTCGCATCGCCGAGCCGAGCGCCCTGAACAGTGATCAGGAAGAACACCGATTGCAGGGCCAGACTGCGAATGAATATATCGCGGTTGACTGTCAGCAGCGGCCGCCAGTTGCTCCAGCGTTGCAACGCCGCCCAGCACATTTGACCGGGGTAGGCCAGCAAGCCTTTGCGGGTCAGTGCCAGGCCCAATAGTGCGCCGAACCACTCGGCGAGCACCGACGCCCGCGCCGCGCCGACCACGCCCCAATCCAGTCCGAGGACAAACCACAGGTTGAGGGCGATATTGCTCAGGTTGGTCGCCAACAAAATCGCCAGCGGCGCCCGGGCATTCTGCAGGCCCAAGAACCAGCCCACCAGGGCATAGCTGGCCAGTGTGGCGGGCAGGCCGAGCAGGCGGGTATGGAAAAAGTCCTGGGTCAGCTGATTGAGATCCGCCGAAGGTTGCATCATCGCCAGAGCCAGGTGGCTGAAGGGCAGGGCGATCACTGCCAGGAAAAATGCCAGCAGCACTGACAGCGACAAGCCTTGCAGCAATATCTGCCGCAACGCCGCGCCATCACTGCGCCCGGCCGCCTGGGCGGCGAAGCCGGTGGTACCCATGCGCAGAAAACCCATGGCCCAGGCCAGGAAGGTATACAGCGTCGAACCCACCGCCACGGCGCCGAGCTGATGGGCGTGGGGCAGGTGGCCGATGACACTGCTGTCGACCAGTGCCACCAGCGGCACGGAGATATTCGACAGAATCATCGGCGCGGCCAGCGCCCAGACCCGGCGGTGGGTGACGCGATGGTGCCAGTCGTTCAGCAGGTTGGACATGAGAGCCTCTTGAGAAGGCGATCATTCTATCCTCGCTCCCAGTTTTCTGGGTGGGCTAAAGGCCACTATTACGGCTGAGAACAAAGTCTCATTCCCGCTGTCCTATCGCTCGGCCCCTGCCATATGGGCCAATGACTGCTATATAGTCAGCACCCTCCCTAAACCGTTGCCGATTGAGTGCCCCATGTTCAACAAAGGATTGTTTCTGGCTTGCGCGCTTGCGCTGCTCAGTGCCTGCGATTCCTCCACCCCCGATAAACCCGCTGCTGCTGCGACGCCGAACACTCAGGCAACGGTCGCTACGGCGAGCAAGCCCAAGCCTGCTGTCGATCTGCCGGCACTGGCCAAGCGTTATGCCGGCCGTGAACTGAGCGTGATCGACGTCTCGGAAATTCAGGTGGACGGTGCCAGCACCCTGTCGGTGAGTTTCTCCGCGCCCCTGGACCCGGAGCAGAAGTTCGCCGAGAAGCTGCATCTGGTGGACAGCAAGGATGGCAAGGTCGACGGTGCGTGGGAGCTGTCGGATAACCTCATGGAGCTGCGTCTGCGTCATCTGGAGCCCAAGCGCAAGCTGGTGCTGACCGTTGATGCCGGGCTGGTTTCGGTGAACAAATCCAAACTGGCCGCCGAGTACATCAGCCGCCTGGAAACCAAGGACCTGCAAGCCACCGTTGGCTTCGCCAGCCGTGGCAGCCTGCTGCCGACCCGTCTGGCCGAGGGCCTGCCGGTGATTGCGCTGAACGTCGACAAGGTCGAGGTCGAATTCTTCCGCATCAAGTCGGATGAGCTGCCGACGTTCCTCAATCAGTGGGAAGGCTCATCGAGCATTTCCAGCTATGCCTCCGAAGATCTGCTGACCATGGCCGAGCTGGTCTACAGCGGCCGCTTCGACCTCAAGCCTGCGCGCAACACCCGGGAAACCGTGCTGCTGCCCATCGGCGGGATCAAGCCCCTGCAAGAGCCGGGTGTGTACCTGGCGGTGATGCGTGTGGCCGGTGGTTATACCTACACCTACCCGGCGACCCTGTTCACCCTCAGTGATATCGGTATGTCGGTGCACCGCTACGCCAACCGCCTGGACGTCTTCACCCAGGCGCTGGAAGGCGGCAAGGCCATGAGCGGCGTCGACGTCGATCTGTACAACAATGCCGGTGCCGTGGTCGGCCAGGCCAAGACCGACAGCACCGGTCATGCGCAACTGCCAGTAGTGGCCAATACCGCGCTGATTCTGGCCCATACTGGCGACCAGACCACCATGCAGCGCCTCGACGGTTCGGCGCTGGACCTGGCCGAGTTTGATATCACTGGCCCGCAATCCCATCCGCTGCAGTTCTTTATCTTCGGCCCGCGCGATCTTTATCGTCCCGGCGAGACCGTACTGCTCAACGGCCTGTTGCGCGACAACGATGGCCGTGATGTGAAACCGCAGCCGATCACCGTCGAAGTGCGCCGCCCGGACGATCAGGTCAGTCGCAAGTTTGTCTGGGAAGCCGACAAGTCCGGTTTCTATCAGTACCAGCTGCAACTGGCCGAGGAGTCGCCAACCGGCCGCTGGCAGCTGGTGTTCGACCTGGGTGACGGCAAGCCGCAGATCTATGAGTTCAAGGTCGAGGATTTCCTCCCCGAGCGCATGGCTTTGGATATCAAGGGCAGCGATACGCCTGTAGCGCCGGCCGATGCTCCGGTATTCGAGATCAAGGGTCGTTACCTCTACGGCGCCCCGGCCTCGGGCAATACCCTGACCGGTCAGCTTTACCTGCGTCCGCTGCGTGAAGCGGTGGCCAGTCTGCCGGGCTATCAGTTCGGCTCGATCACCGAGGAAGATCTCAAGCAGGACCTGGACATCGAAGCCAGTACCCTGGATGCCAACGGTGAGTTGGAACTGTCCCTGGAAAGCACCTGGGGCAAGGCCAAGTCGCCGCTGCAACTGATCCTGCAAGCCAGCCTGCAGGAGTCCGGTGGCCGTCCGGTCACCCGTCGTGTGGTGCAGCCGGTATGGCCAGCCGAGCAACTGCCGGGCCTGCGTCCGCTGTTTGGCAAGAGCGCCGACGATGACGACGATTACTACGGTTCGGCCAAGGGCGAAGCCCAGACCGATGGCGACGGCCCGGCCGAGTTCGAAGTGCTGGTGGCCGATGCCGCCGGTAACAAACTGGCTGCGGACAACGTCAAGGTGCGTCTGGTACGTGAGCGCCGCGACTATTACTGGAACTACTCGGAGAGCGATGGCTGGAGCTATCACTACAACGAGAAGTACCTGAACCTCGACGAACAGACGGTTTCGATCAAGAAAGACTCCACCGTCAAGGTCAGCTTCCCGGTCGAGTGGGGCCCATACCGCGTCGAAGTGGAAGACCCGCAGACCGGTCTGGTCAGCAGCCTGCGCTTCTGGGCCGGCTACCGCTGGCAGGACAACACCGATGGCGGCGCCGTGCGTCCCGATCAGGTCAAGCTGGCGCTGGACAAAAAATCCTATGCCGATGGCGACACCGCCAAGGTCACGGTCACACCGCCTGCCGCAGGCAAAGGTTATCTGCTGATCGAGTCGAGCGAAGGCCCGCTGTGGTGGCAGGAAATCGACGTGCCTGCCGAAGGCAAGACCTACGACATCGCGCTGGACAAGAAATGGGCGCGTCATGACCTCTACGTCAGCGCCCTGGTGATTCGTCCGGGCGAGCGTAAGGCCAATGTCACGCCGAAACGCGCCGTGGGCCTGCTGCATCTGCCGCTGGATCGTGATCAGCGCAAACTGGCGGTGAGTGTCACTGCACCTGAGAAAATGCGTCCCAAGCAGCCGCTGAAAATCAAGGTGGCGGCGAAGAACGCCGATGGCAGCGTCCCGAAAGACGTGCATGTGCTGGTGTCCGCCGTGGACGTGGGCATTCTCAATATCACCAGCTACCCGACTCCCGATCCGTTCAGCGCCATGTTCGGCCGCAAGGAATATGGCGTCGATCAACTGGATGTCTACGGTCAATTGATCGAAGCCGGTCGCAACCGTATCGCCACCCTGGCCTTCGGTGGTGACGCCGCGTTGGCCAAGGGCGGCAAGAAGCCCGACACCAGTGTGACCATCGTTGCCCAACAAGCCTTGCCGGTGACCCTCAATGAACAGGGTGAAGGCGAAGTCAGCGTGGATATTCCGGACTTCAACGGTGAAGTGCGGATCATGGCCCAGGCCTGGACCGGTGATCACTTCGGCATGGCCGAGGGCAAGACCGTAATTGCCGCACCGATCGTGGCCGAGCTATCGGCACCGCGCTTCCTCGCTGGTGGCGACCAGACCTCCGTGGCCCTGGACCTGTCCAACCTGACGGACAAGGCGCAGAAATTGACGGTGAGCGTCAGTGCCGAAGGTCAGTTGGCTATTGCGAATGGCAACCAGTCCCGCGTCGTGCAACTGAACAAAGGCCAGCGCACCACCCTCAAGGTGCCGGTGCAGGCCCTGGGTGGTTTTGGCCAGGGTTCGGTCAAGGTGTTGGTGGAAGGTCTGGTATTGCCGGGCGAGACACTGCCGCCGTTTAACCGCGAGTGGAAAATTGGTGTGCGTCCGGCCTATCCGGCGATGCTCAAGCACTACCGCGCGGCGCTCAAGGATGATGTCTGGAGCCTGCCTGATGGCGCTCTGGATGTGTTCGAGCCGGCCGGTCGCGAGGCGATGTTCTCGGTCTCGAGCCGTCCGCCACTGAACCTGGGCGAGCAGATCCGTGCCCTTAAAGCCTATCCATACGGTTGCCTGGAGCAGACCGCCAGTGGCCTGTACCCGTCCCTGTATGCCGATGCCGCGACCCTCAAGCGTCTGGGCATCAAGGGCGAGCCGGATAACGAGCGCAAGCGCAAGGTCGAACTGGGCATCGAACGCCTGCTGGGCATGCAGCGCAGCAACGGCAGCTTCGGCCTGTGGGGTTCCGACAGCGAAGAGGAATATTGGCTGACCGCTTACGTCACTGACTTCCTCATGCGTGCCCGTGACCAGGGCTATGCCGTGCCGCCGGATTCCCTGAAGAAAGCCAACGAACGTCTGTT
Source organism: Pseudomonas sp. Pseusp88 (assembly GCF_047303955.1). Classification (NCBI taxonomy): domain Bacteria; kingdom Pseudomonadati; phylum Pseudomonadota; class Gammaproteobacteria; order Pseudomonadales; family Pseudomonadaceae; genus Pseudomonas; species Pseudomonas sp. Pseusp88. The sequence goes on from NZ_JBGLYM010000020.1 coordinate 107,879, forward strand.
GCGTTACTTGCAAGACGCCAATCAGGTGCAGATCAACTACAGCCGCAACGTCGAGCACAGCCGCTTTGCCGTACAGGCGTATGCCGCGCTGGTCCTGGCCCGTAGCCAACAGGCGCCTTTGGGTGCCCTGCGCAGCCTGTTCGACCGTCGTACCGATGCACGCTCCGGTTTGCCGCTGGTGCAGCTGTCGATTGCCCTGGACAAGATGGGTGACAAGCCGCGCGCCGATCAGGCGCTGCTGGCAGGGCTTGCCGCCCAGCGCAAGTCTGGCGAGTGGCTGGCCGACTACGGCAGCTCCCTGCGTGATCAGGCGCTGATCCTGGCTTTGCTCAACGAAAACAACCTGGCCGCGGACAAGCGCGATGACCGTCTGTTTGCCCTGGCGGATGAGGTAGCGGCCAACCGTTATCTCTCCACTCAAGAAAGCAACGCCCTGTTCCTCGCCGGTCGTGACCTGCTGAACAAGCCTGAGAAGGCCTGGGCGGCGAAGCTGGTCAGCGGTGCCCAGAGCTTCGATCTGAGCAACAATCAGACAGCGGTCAAGCTCGACGGCGATAGCCTGGCGGCTCCGATGACCCTGCAGAACCAGGGCAGCGACACGCTCTATCAGCAGATGACGATTTCCGGCTATCCGGTGCAGGCGCCAGCGCCTGGCGGCGAGAACCTGGAGATCAGCCGCGAGTACCTGGGCGTGGATGGCCAGCCGCTGAACCTCAATGCGCTGAAGAGCGGTCAGCTGGTGCTGATCCATACCGCGATTCGCGCCAAGGAGCGGGTGCCGGATGCGTTGGTGGTTGACCTGCTGCCTGCCGGTCTTGAGCTGGAAAACCAGAACCTGGCGCAGAGCTCGGCCAGCCTGGAAGATGCCAGCGAGTCGGTGAAAAGCTGGCGCGAGTCCATGGAGAACGCCAACATCAAGCACCAGGAATACCGTGGCGATCGTTATGTCGCGGCCCTGGACTTGAACGGCAGCACCACGGTGAACCTGGTCTACCTGGCCCGCGCCGTGACCCCGGGTGTCTACCGCGTACCGCCACCGCAGGTTGAATCCATGTACCGGCCGAACTGGCAGGCACTGGGTGCGACACCGCCGCAGTTGGTGGTCAAGGCCAAGTAACACCGATACCCCCACACGACGCAGGTTGTGTGGGGGTGATGGTGGGGGAATTGAGTTAACGTGGGAGCGGATTTATCCGCGAAGAGGCCCGTACATCCAATGAGTTTCTGTTGTGTGTAATGCCGTCTTCGCGGATAAATCCGCTCCCACAATTGTTTCATTCAGGTGTATTTGATTCAGACGTTGCTTAATGCACCACCCAACTCATGACCCACAACCCCAGCGCCAGCCAGATGATGCCCATGATGATCGAGGCGCGCATGAACGCGCGGATGGCCGAATAAAGCAGAATCAGGCCGATGATCAGCGCGGCGATGCTGATCAGCGAGGTGTCCATGCCCAGTGTCCGGGACAGGCCCTCGATAAAGTTGCTGCCGGCATGGGTGAACCCATGGAACAACCAATCCAGCCCGTCGACCACGAAGCGGATCACCGCACCGATGGCCTGGCCCAGCCCTTCGAAAAAGCCTTCTACCTGCATATGTGCGTCCTGATCAGTGTCATGAAAAAACGGTTTTCAGAGCTTTGGCTATCACGTGCCATCACGAGTTCCGTGGAGCATAGAGGTTCTGCGTGGTGATTCCCGGATTTGTTGCGCGCGGGCTGCCGCTCTTGCGTCGTTTTGGCCGCCGCTTGTGGGGCCGTCGCCTTGAGCCAAAGACCTGGCGCCAGGGCCTGGCATTGCTGTTGCGTCGCGCCGCGCTCGGCCTGTTACTGCTGCTTGCACTGTTGTGGCTGGCTGATCGCCTCTGGCCGTTACCGCTGCCCAAGGATGATTTGGCGCGAGTGGTCCTGGCAGAGGATGGCACGCCGTTATGGCGTTTTGCCGATGCCAATGGTGTGTGGCGTTATCCGGTCAGCCGCGATCAGGTTTCACCCTATTATCTGGAAGCGCTACTGACCTACGAGGATCGCTGGTTCTACAGCCATCCGGGGGTCAACCCGCTGGCGCTGCTGCGGGCCACCTGGCAGAACATGCACGGCGCCCGGGTGGTCTCCGGCGGCAGCACCCTGTCGATGCAGGTGGCGCGCTTGCTCGACCCCCACTCCCGCACCTTGCCCGGTAAGCTGCGCCAGTTGTGGCGCACGATGCAACTGGAATGGCATCTGTCCAAGGACGAGATTCTCGGCATCTACCTCGACCGGGCGCCGTTTGGCGGCACCCTGCAAGGCGTGGCGGCGGCCAGCTGGGCGTATCTGGGCAAGTCCCCGGCGCAGATGACCCGTGCCGAAGCCGCCTTGCTCGCGGTGCTGCCCCAGGCACCGAGCCGCCTGCGCCCCGATCGCCATCCCAAGCTGGCCCAGGCCGCCCGGGACAAGGTGCTCAGACGCCTTGCCGAGTTCAACGTCTGGCCGCAGCAGGCGGTCAGCGATGCCCTGGAAGAGCCACTCTTGCTGGCGCCGCGTCAGGAGCCAAGCCTGGCACCCTTGCTGGCCAGACGCCTGAACCGGCCTCGCAGCCCGACGCTGATCCGCACCACCCTGGATGCGGTGCTGCAACGGCGTCTGGAAGACCTGATCCTCGGGTGGCGCGCGCGCCTGCCGGAACGCACCTCGGCGGCGATTCTGGTGGTGGAGGCAGAGAATATGGCGGTGCGTGCCTACGTCGGCTCAGTAGATATCAACGACGTCAAACGCTTCGGCCACGTCGATATGGTCAGCGCCCTGCGCTCGCCCGGTTCGACCCTCAAGCCATTTCTCTACGGCAAGGCCATGGATGCCGGGCTGATTCATTCCGAGTCGCTGTTGCAGGACGTGCCCCGACGCTTCGGCGACTACCGCCCCGGCAACTTCTCGGCAGGGTTCAGCGGGCCGGTGGCAGCCAGTGCAGCACTGTCCCAATCGCTCAACCTGCCTGCCGTGCAACTGCTGGAGGCCTACGGGCCCAAGCGTTTTGCCGGTGAGCTGCGCAACGGCGGCGTGCCCCTGACCCTGCCGCCCCTGGCGCAGCCGAGCCTGGCGCTGATCCTCGGTGGCGGCGGCAGTCGCCTGGAAGACCTGGTCGGCGGCTACAGCGCCTTTGCCCGTGGCGGGCGCAGTGCCGATATACGCCTGCAACCGGACGATCCCCTGCGTGACCGGCCAATGATGTCGCCGGGGGCGGCGTGGATCATTCGCCGGATTCTCAGCGGCCAGTCCCGCCCTGACCTGGATACCCACGCCGACCTGGTACAACGCCCGCAACTGGCCTGGAAGACCGGTACCAGCTACGGCTTCCGCGATGCCTGGGCGATTGGCGTCGGGCCGCGCTTTATTGTTGGTGTATGGATCGGTCGCCCCGATGGCACTCCGGTGCCAGGGCAGTTCGGCCTGGCCTCGGCGGCACCCTTGATGATGCAGGTTCATGATGTACTGGTGAACCGCGACAGCCAGCGCAATATTCTCGCGCCGATCCAGCCGATGCCGATGAACGTCGGTGTCGCAGCGATCTGCTGGCCGTTGGGGCAGACCATGAGCAAGACCGATCCCAACTGCCGTCGCCAACGCTTTGCCTGGACCCTGGACGGCACCACGCCGCCAACCCTCATGCCGCCCGAACAACCATTGGGTTTGGGGCTGGAAGAGAAGGTCTGGGTCAATGAACAGGGTTTGCGCGTGGCCTCGGATTGCCCAGGTGCGCAGTTGCGTGAGGTCGCCCTATGGCCTTCGGCACTGGAACCGTGGCTACCGCGCAGCGAACGTCGCGATGCCCGCCTGCCCGCCAACGACCCGAACTGTCCGCCTCAGGCACTGGGGCTGGCGGCGCCGTTGGTCATCGTCGGCGTGCGCGATGGCGATAACCTGCGTTTGCCGGTCGGCAGTCGCCAGGCCCTGCGCCTGAAACTCTCCGCCTTGGGTGGCAGCGGTCGGCGCTGGTGGTTTATCGATGGCAGCCCCATGGCCGATACCGCCAACCAGGACTTCTTCAGCCCGACCCTCAGCCGCCTGGGCCGCTACCAGTTGAGCGTGCTCGACGAAAGCGGTCAGACGGCGCGGGTGGAGTTCAATGTGATCGACTAATCGCTGCGGTGATTAGCTTTGTGGGAGAGTCTATGTTTGCTTTAAAGCCAGAGCAGCCCCTTCGGGGATGAATCCGCTCCCATAGATCCGACGATATGCACGCACTACTGTGGGAGCGAATTCATTCGCGAAAGCGGTATTCAAGTCGTTGAAGACGCGTTGGATGTACCGGCCTCTTCGCGGATGAATCCGCTCCCACAATGAATCTGCTTGAGTCGATCAGGCCGCACGCGCCTCTTCCAGCGCGGCTTCGGACAACTGTCGCTTGTGCCGTGCTGCATAGTTCTCCGCCATCACCGAGCAGACGATCAACTGCATTGGGTGGTAGATCATGATGGGCAGCAGAATCAGGCCCAGCCCCGGATTGTTGCCGAAGATCAACGCCGCCATGGGCGCCCCTGCTGCCAGGGATTTCTTGCTGGCGCAGAACACTGCGGCAACCCTGTCGGCATGGTTGAAGCCCAGAGCGCCAGCGGTGCGGGTGGTCATGAACAGGATCACGGCGAGCAGGATAGCACTGCCGATAAACGCCGTAAGGATCACGCTGTTGCCCTGGGTCTGCCACATGCCCGAGACCATGGAGTTGCAGAACGCCGCGTAGACCAGCAGCAGGATCACCACCTTGTCGACGATATTGGTGTAGCGCTTGTGCCGGGCAAAGAACTTGCCCAGCCACGGCCGCACCAGTTGGCCCAGCACCAGAGGCAGCAGCAACATGGCGCACAGATCGAGCAGGGTCGAACCCAGGTCGATACCGCCCGCGCCGGTACCCACTACCAGGCTGCACAGCCATGGCGTGATGAAAATCCCGAAGACGCTGGACAGGCTGGCATTGAGGATCGCCGCCGGCACATTACCGCCTGCGCTGCCGGTCAGGGCCACGGACGAGGAAATGGTCGAGGGCAGGGCGCACAGGTAGAGGAAGCCGAGCATCAGCAGCGCCGGAATCTGGTTGCCCAAAAGCTTGTCGCAGATCAGCCAGATCAGGGGGAACACCACGAAAGTGAAGCCCTGAACCATGATGTGCAGGCGCCAGTTCTTCAGGCCATGGCTGATCTGTTCACTGGACAGGTTGACCCCGTGCAGGAAGAACACCAGGAACACCCCGCCGTTGATCACGTATTCGGCATGCATGCCGCCGCCGCTCGCGCCGAAGCCGGGGAAGAAGTACGCCAGCACGGTTGCCAGCACCATGCCGCAGAGGAACCAGTCTGTGACGACGCGCTTGAGGTGTTTGAGTGCTTGCATAGAAAGACCGGATGCTTGTTTGTAAAGAAGGGTGTCAGCAGGCTAACCTGTCTGACGATTTCCGTCTTGCGACATAAGGCCAAGCGATGCCGACTAACGGACAACCTGACTTACGGCGTGCTGACGCGCAGCGGCAGATTCCGGCCCTCAGCGAGCTGCCGCGTCCGCTGTATGCCCGGGCCGAGAGCCTTGGGGTCGGGTCGTGGACGCCGCCTCATCGTCACGATTGGGGGCAGTTCTCCTACGCGATCAGTGGCGTATTGGGTGTGCATACTGCGCAGGGCAGCTTTTTCGCGCCGCCTCAGTGGGGCGTCTGGATTCCGCCGGGGCTGGAGCATCAGGTGGTCACGTCGATGCAGGCGGAAATGCGCAGCCTGTATGTGCGCGAAGAAGATGCTGCCTGGGCGTCACCGGGCTGTCAGGTGCTGGAAGTCACGCCCCTGGCCCGGGAGCTGATCAAGTCCTTTTGCCTGCTGCCGGTCGATTACCCGTTGGGCAACAGCCATGAGGAGCGATTGGCGCAAGTGCTGCTTGATCAGCTGGCGCGCCTGCCCCAGGTCGGTTTCTCCCTGCCGCTGCCGCGTCATGCGCGCTTGCTCGGTCTGTGCAACGAACTGATCGAAAGCCCTGGCAAGCCAGTCAGTCTGCAAGACTGGGCCGAGCGTATGGGCGTGTCGGAAAAAACGTTGATGCGACTTTTTCAGCGGGAAACCGGTCTGAGCTTTCGCGGCTGGCGGCAGCGGGCTCGATTGCTGTCTTCGCTGGGGGCGCTGGAAAACGGCGAGAGCGTCACCAACACGGCGCTGAGCTGTGGTTACGATTCCACCTCGGCGTTTATTGCTGCTTTCAAAGGCCTGTTCGGCTTTACCCCGGGTGAGCTGTTTCGTCAGTAACAGTTTGTCGTGAATGGGCACGAAAGCTGCTTTGTCCGTTGTTACAGCGGCTTTACTGACGTAATCCGGGCTGATCGATAATCAACCACTACTCGCTGGCATTGGATTGCCGTATAACGAGCAACGATCGCGTGTTTGGCAACGAAGGACCCACAATAAAAGCTGATGAAGACTCCTAAACGCATTGAACCCCTGATCGAGGACGGTCTGGTTGACGAGGTGCTGCGCCCGCTCATGAGCGGTAAAGAGGCAGCTGTTTATGTGGTGCGCTGCGGCAAAGAGCTGCGGTGCGCCAAGGTTTACAAGGAGGCGAACAAACGTAGTTTCCGTCAGGCGTCGGAGTATCAGGAAGGCCGCAAGGTCCGTAACAGTCGGCAGGCCCGGGCCATGGCCAAGGGTTCCAAATTTGGTCGCAAAGAGACCGAAGATGCCTGGCAGAACGCCGAGGTCGCGGCGCTGTTTCGGCTGGCCGGTGCGGGTGTGCGGGTCCCCAAGCCATATGACTTCCTTGAAGGCGTATTGCTTATGGAGATGATTGCCGATGAGGACGGCGATGCTGCGCCGCGTCTGAATGACGTGGTGCTGGAGCCGGATCAGGCACGTGAATATCACGCTTTCCTGATCCAGCAAATCGTGCTGATGCTGTGTGCCGGTTTGGTGCACGGTGACTTGTCCGAGTTCAACGTGCTGCTCGCCCCGAGCGGGCCGGTGATCATCGACCTGCCCCAGGCAGTGGACGCGGCAGGCAACAACCACGCCTTCACCATGCTGGAGCGTGACGTCGGCAACATGGCTTCCTATTTCGGCCGTTTTGCACCGGAGTTGAAAGACACTCGTTACGCCAAGGAAATGTGGGCGTTCTACGAGGCCGGGACGCTGTCGCCTGCGACTGTCCTGACCGGTCTGTTCGATGATCCGGAAGAAATCGCCGATGTTGGTGGTGTACTGCGGGAAATCGAAGCGGCGCGCCGCGACGAAGAACGTCGTCAGGCGGCTCGTGCTGCCGACGACGAGCCCGCCAGCAAAGTTGCCGAAGAGCCGCCTCCGCCCTGGATGCAGTGATCTTCGCTGTTATCTCGCCGGGTTTTCATCAACCGGCGTGATGACCGCTCGTCGGTCTGGCGGCACCTCTTGCGCGGGCGCCCGGACCAATGTGTATCAACTCCAACAAGAGGATGCACATCATGATCAAGACCAAACTGACTGCCCTTACCCTTGCTGGTCTGCTTGCTGCCGCCAGCGTTCATGCTGCCGACTCCACTGGCCCCACCGATCCGGTAGACACTAACGGCCCACGTTCGGGCAGTTCGAGCATGGGACAGAACACCGACGGCTCCACCCCTGCACCCAAGACTTCCACTCCCGGCACCAAAGGCATGACCAATAGCGGTACTGATGGCAGTACCAGCACCGGGCCATCCACCAAAGGTGGTTCGAGCGCCGGGACCAGTAATTCCAGCGACAGTAAATAATTTGAGTCCAAATCAGGGGATGAATCCTGTGGGCGCGAATTCATTCGCGAAGGCGGTATATCAGGTGACAAACATGCGTCGACTGTGAGGACCTATTCGCGAATGAATTCGCTCCCACTCAATTCACACCCCTCTTGCTAAATATCTGTCGCACAACACCCACCCGATTCCAGATCCTTGAGGATCGGGCAGTCAGGCCGGTGATCGCCGTGACAGTGCTCGACCAGATCCTGCAAGGTGTCGCGCAGGGCGGCCAGTTCGCTGATCTTCTGATTCAGCTCGACGATATGCTGCCGGGCCAGGGCCTTTACATCGGCACTGGCGCGCTGACGGTCCTGCCATAAGGCCAGCAGCTTGCCGACTTCCTCCAGTGAGAAGCCCAGATCCCGCGAACGCTTGATGAACGCCAGCGTGTGCAGGTCATCGGCGCCGTACAGGCGATAGCCGCTGTCGGTGCGATGGGCAGGCTGCAACAGTCCGGTGGATTCGTAGTAGCGGATCATCTTGGCGCTCAGGCCACTGCTTTTCGCTGCCTGGCCGATATTCATGGTCGTTCTCCCTGTTCTTCGGACAACTCTTTGGGCTTCCAGGTCTTGAGCAGCAAGGCGTTACTCACCACGCTGACGCTGGACAGGGCCATCGCCGCCCCTGCCAGCACCGGGTTGAGAAAACCGAAGGCTGCCAATGGGATGCCAATCAGGTTATAGACGAATGCCCAGAACAGATTCTGGCGGATCTTGGCGTAGGTGCGTCGGCTGATATCCAGTGCCGCAGGGATAAGCCGTGGATCCCCACGCATCAGGGTGATGCCCGCTGCGTGCATGGCTACATCCGTGCCACCGCCCATGGCGATGCCAATATCGGCGGCGGCCAGGGCCGGAGCATCGTTGATGCCGTCGCCGACCATGGCCACGACATTATTGGCCTTGAGGGCCAGAACGGCGGCGGACTTGTCGGCAGGCAGCACTTCGGCGTGCACGTCTTCAATACCCAAGGCTTGGGCGACGGCGCGGGCACTGCCCTGATTGTCACCCGTCAGCAGATGGCTGCTGATATTTCGCTCAGTCAATTGCCTGACCGCCTCGGCGGCACCGGGCTTGAGCGTGTCACCAAAGGCAAACAGCCCAAGCACGCGGGGCTGGCTGTCTTGCTCGATGAGCCAGGACAGGGTGCGCCCTTCGGCTTCCCAGGCGTGTGCCGAGTCGGCGAGTGTGGCCATGGCCAGGCCGCTTTCATCCAGCATTCGGCGATTGCCCAACGCCAGCGAGCGACCGTTCACCGAGCCTGCGATTCCGCGTCCGGTCAGGGCCTGACTGCTCTGCACCCTGGCCAGTGGCAGATGGCGCTCCTTGCAGGCATCCAATACAGCCTTGGCCAAGGGATGCTCGCTGCCTTGTTGCAGGGCTCCGGCCAGTTGCAACAGCAGGTTTTCATCACCGTCCAGGGCGGCGAAATGGGCGATGCGCGGAGTGCCCGAGGTCAGGGTGCCGGTCTTGTCGAACACCACTGCCGTGACTTCATGGGCGCGTTCCAGGGCTTCGGCATCCTTGATCAAAATGCCGAATCTGGCGGCAACACCGGTACCGGCCATGATCGCGGTCGGTGTTGCCAGGCCCAGGGCGCAGGGGCAGGCAATCACCAGTACGGCGACGGCGTTAATGATTGCGCTTTCCAGTGCGGCGCCCACCGCCAGCCAGCCGATCAGAGTCATCAGCGCCAAAACCAGCACGGTGGGCACGAAGACCTGGCTGACTTTATCCACCAGTTTCTGAATCGGCGCCTTGCCCGCCTGGGCGTCCTCGACCAGGCGAATGATTCGTGCCAGTACGGTTTCAGCACCCAGTGCCAAGGTTCTGACCAGCAGACGACCTTCGCCATTAATGGCGCCGCCGGTGACTTTATCGCCAGTCTGCTTGGCGACGGGCAAGCTTTCGCCGCTGATCAAGGCTTCGTCGGCATGACTTTGGCCTTCGACCACTTCACCGTCCACGGGGAAGCGTTCACCGGGTTTGACCAGCACTAGATCGTTGAGGCGCAGGGCGCTGATGGCAACGTCATGTTCCTGGCCGTCGATCACCTGAATGGCCCTCTCCGGACGCAAGGCTTCGAGGGCGCGGATGGCGCTTGCGGTCTGGCGCTTGGCCCGGCTTTCCAGATATTTGCCCAACAGGACCAACGCGATGACCACCGCCGAAGCCTCGAAATAGAGGTGCGGCATGCTGCCCGGCGCTGCCACGGCCCACTCGTACAGGCTCAGGCCATAACCGGCGCTGGTGCCGAGGGCGACCAGCAGATCCATATTGCCCTCACCGGCCCGCACCGCTTTCCAGGCGGCAACGTAGAACCGCGCGCCAAGGATGAACTGCACAGGCGTCGCCAGGGTAAATTGCACCCAGGATGGCAGCATCCAGTGCAGGCCGAATGGCTGCAGCAGCATTGGAATGACCAGAGGCACGGCCAACAGCAAGGCCAGGATCAGGGCGTAACGTTCATGCGTCAGGCGCCGGTGCTGATCGTCGGCGCTGGTCTTGGCGTCTTGCAGCAAGGTCGCGCCGTAACCGGCTTTTTCCACTGCGCCGATCAACAACGCCGAATCGACACCACCCTGGGTTTCGACGTGGGCCCGCTCATTGGCCAGGTTGACGCTGACGCTTTTGACACCGGGGACTTTGTTCAACGCGCGTTCGACCCGACCCGCGCAACTGGCGCAGGTCATGCCGCTGATGGGCAGGTCGAAAGTGGCGGGCTTGAGCATGGAGGGTACTCCCTGAAGGCTTGATACCTACAGGATCAACCTTGCCATATGGGCAAGGTCAAGCACCACCTTATCAATACCCCAGAGAGGCAGGTTTGAGGTACAGGCCGTTGAGGTTCTGGGCGATGCGGAATTTTTGAATATCGCCAGCCTTCATGTGTATCACGCTGCGTTGCTGTGCTTCCAGACCTTGCCCGCAACCCGGAGCCTGCCCAGGGAGCAGACGCAGGCGTACCGAGATATCACCGGCCGGTAGATTGAATGAGGTGGATTGTTCCTGGAACAGGCGAGCGGCCAGCTCATCCTGAATGTAGATGCCGATTTCGCATGAAGTCGGGACTTCCAGGCGTTCGCGGGAAATGATCAGGACACCGTAATCCTGATCCGCCTGTGCCCAGGCGCTGCTGACCAATAATCCGAGGATGCCGACGACGCGCAATGCTGACCAGCGCATGGCTGATACTCCTGCTTTAGACCGTAAAGATGCAGCTTGGCGCAGGCACGTGACGAATGCCAGCCCGGCAGAGAAAAGAGAAACTTGACCTTGTCACGATGGCAAGGTTGAACATGCCTGTCGTCACCTTTGTTAGCTGAATGGAAGGAGTAGCACATGCAACGTTTCAATGTTCAAGGCATGACCTGCGGCCACTGCGTCAAGTCCGTGACCCAGGCGATCAAGAATGACGACCCGGCGGCAGATGTGCAGGTCGACCTGGCCAGTGGTGTGGTGCAGGTCGAGAGTGCGCTGACGGCGCAGCGGGTCAGTGAGTTGATTCGTGAGGAAGGTTACGAAGTGCAGCTCGCCTGAGCACCGTCGATTCGGTAAGAGCCAACTTATTGGCGAGAATGGGAGGAGAGAGTTTTTGGGAGCGAATTCATTCGCGAAAGCTTTATTCCGGGCACCGCCAATGTGTTGGATGTATTGGCCCCTTCGCGGATGAATCCGCTCCCACAGCGTTTGTGTAGGCGTTGATGTGTATCCGTCGCGAGTTTTTGATAGCTGCCTAATTAATTTTCAAGAAATCTCCAGAAACACCCGCGTGGGGCATTAAACTATCCAACTGCCCGCAAAGACTGTTCTGGATACCCGATGAACCTGCGAACGATCCTGATCCTTGGTGCCCTGAGCGCCTTCGGCCCTTTGGCCATCGATTTCTACCTGCCCGGTTTTCCGGCCATGGCCCTGGCCTTTGGTACCGATGAAAAGCACGTGCAGCTGACCTTGGCATCGTACTTCCTCGGCCTGTCTCTGGGGCAACTGGCCTATGGACCGGTGGCGGACCGCTTTGGACGGCGGGTGCCTCTGTTGGTAGGGGTGACGCTATTTACCCTGGCATCGCTGGGCTGTGCGTTCGCGCCGAGTCTGGACTGGCTGATCGCCGCGCGCTTCGTTCAGGCGCTGGGTGGCTGCGCAGGCATGGTGCTGTCCCGGGCGATTGTCAGCGACAAATGCGATGCCGTGCAGTCGGCCAAGGTGTTCTCTCAGTTGATGCTGGTGATGGGGCTGGCACCGATCCTGGCACCGATGCTGGGTGGCGTGCTGGTCAATAGTTACGGCTGGCAGATGATCTTTCTGTCCCTGACCGGCTTCAGTGCCCTGAGCCTGTTATCGATTGCTCTGGGGCTGCCGGAGAGCATGCCGGCCAGTCATCCGCGTCAACCCTTGTCGGGCGCGCTGGGGCAATATAAGCAGTTGCTCAGTGACCGGATTTTCCTCGGCCATGCCTTGACCGGCGGGATCGCCATTGCCGGGATGTTCTCCTACATCGCCGGTTCGCCTTTTGTCTTTATCAAGCTGTATGGCGTGCCGCCCGAGCATTACGGCTGGTTCTTTGGCAGCAACGCGGCGGGGTTCATTCTGGTGGCTCAGGTTAATGCGCGGCTGCTGGGCAAGAGCGGCCCGGCACTGCTGCTGTCCCGAGCGGTGTGGATCTACGTGCTGGCGGCCCTGGCGTTATGGGCGGTGGCCAGTGTGCACACCCAGTCGCTGTGGCCGTTGCTGGTGCCGTTGTTCATCTGCATCGCCAGCCTGGGCTGCATTATCCCCAACTCTTCGGCCTGCGCCATGAATGGTCAGGGCAAGCGTGCGGGCAGCGCCTCGGCCTTGCTCGGCTGTCTGCAATTCAGCGTGGCAGCGGGCGCGGCGGCATTGGTCGGCGTACTGCATGACGGCACGGCAGTGCCCATGGCGATGGTCATCAGCCTGTGCGGCGTGCTGACCGTAAGCATCAGCGTGTTGACGCGGCGGTTGCAGGGCAAGCGGGATGAGAGGGTGGCAGAGGTGACGTTGTAAAGAAGCAGCGTTAACTAAAGTGGGACCGGCTTTAGCCGGGAAGGCATAGGTAAGATCGATACATTTCCAGCGTCTGTCTTATGTCTTCCCGGCTAAAGCCGGTCCCACAAACTGTCTTAGAAGCCTTCCAGCACTATCTTGCCCTTGGCCTTGCCGCTCTCCAGCAAGGCATGGGCACGGCGCAGGTTTTCGGCGTTGATGGTGCCGAAGTGCTCGCCGAAGGTGGTCTTGAGTACGCCGGCATCGATCAGCTCGGCAACCCGGTTGAGCAGGTTATGTTGCTCGGTCATGTCGTCGGTCTCGAACATCGACCGGGTGTACATGAACTCCCAGTGCAGCGACAGGCTCTTGCGCTTGAGCTTGCGCACGTCCAGAGCGTCCGGGTCGTCGATCAGGCCGAGCTTGCCCTGGGGCTTGAGGGCTTCTACCAGCTGGTCGAGGTGATCCTGAGTGTTGGTCAGGCTGGCGACATGGGTGACGTGGTTCAGGCCGCTGCGTTTGAGTTCTTCGCTCAACGGCTGGCTGTGATCGAGGACGTCATGGGCGCCGAGTTCGCGAACCCAGGCGGTTGTTTCCGGACGTGAGGCGGTGCCGATGACTTTCAGGGCGGTCAGTTGTCGTGCCAGTTGGGTCAGAATCGAACCGACACCACCCGCCGCGCCGACGATCAGCAGGCTCTGCTTCTGATCGACATTCCCCTCAGCAACCTGCAAGCGCTCGAACAGCAATTCCCAGGCGGTAATGGCAGTCAACGGCAGGGCGGCGGCGTGGGCGAAGCTCAGAGACTTGGGCATATGACCGACGATGCGCTCATCCACCACATGCAGCTCGCTGTTGGCGCCGGGGCGGATCAGGGAGCCGGCGTAAAACACCTTGTCGCCCGGCCGGAACAGGCTGACTTCGCTGCCCACGGCTTTGACGATCCCGGCCACGTCCCAGCCCAGCACCTTGGCCTGACCGTCTTCGGGCTGCACGTTCTTGCGGATCTTGGTATCGACCGGGTTGACGGAGATGGCCTTGACCTCAACCAACAGGTCACGGGGGCCAGCGACTGGTTCTGGCAGTTCGATATCTTGCAGGGCGGCGCTGTCGCTGATGGGCAGAGCGCTGTAATAGGCAACGGCTTTCATGACGGGTCCTCTGAGTTCAATGGTGTCGGGTAGTCAGGCGACGAGGTTCAGGCGCTTGATTTCGAAGTGTGCGAGCAGTTCGCCTGCGGCGGTGCGGAACGCCTGGATATGCGCGGTGCCGTCATGGCTTTGCAGGGCTGCGGCATCGACCCAGCGCTCGAACATGTAGAAGCCTTCAGGGCTTTCCAGGTCCTGATGCAGTTCGTAGGTAATGCAGCCGGGTTCCTGGCGGGTGGCCTGGACCAGGGTTTCCAGGTGTTTCTGCAGCGCGGCGGCCTGACCGGGTTTGGCGATAAGGGTGGCAATGACAACGAGAGGCTGGGACATGTGGACTCCTGAGGCGCAAAGGCATGGGATTCGATGGAGAGCATGATTAGCTATTTCTCTTGCAGATAAAACCGGTTAAAACCTTAGGCTCTTTCAATGCTTTTTTGATAATCGGCTGATCAATGCTGCGTTTCGATGATTTGCAATTGTTCGTGCGGGCGGCGGACCTGGGCAGTCTGTCCGCTGCCGCGCGGGTCATGGACCTGTCCCCGGCGGTGGCCAGTGCCGCGCTCAAGCGTCTGGAGCTGCAACTGGGCTCGCGCCTGCTGACCCGTTCGACCCGCAGCCTGCGCCTGACCGTCGAAGGCGAAGGTTTCCTGCAGTATGCCCGCGCGTCCCTGGGCAGCCTCGATGAAGGCCGACGCCTGCTGGCCAGCAGCCAGGATCAATATCAGGGTGTGCTGCAACTGTCGGCGCCCTCGGATTTCGGGCGCAATGTGCTGCTGCCCTGGCTCGACGAATTTCAACGGCAGTACCCGAATCTGAGTGTGCGTTTGTTGCTGGGTGACCAGAATGCCGACCTGTTCCGTCAGCCGGTGGACATTGCCCTGCGCTACGGCGAGCCGGAAGATTCAAGCCTGGTGGCCTTGCCGGTGGCGCCGGACAATCGTCGGGTGCTGTGTGCCTCGCCGGATTATCTGGCGCGACACGGCGAACCGCAGCATCTGGAACAACTGGCTCAGCACAACTGTTTGCTGTACCGACTCGGCAACCGCGTTCATGACCATTGGCTGTTTCATGATGGCAAGCGTGAGGTCGGCCTGTCGGTGCAAGGCAATCGCTTCAGTGACGATGCCGACGTGGTCCGGCGTTGGGCGGTGGCGGGGGAGGGGCTGGCCTACAAGTCCTGGCTGGATGTGGCTGCGGATGTGCAGGCCGGGCACTTGAAAATACTGTTGCCGCAACTGCAGGGCGAACGCTCGCCGTTGAATATCCTCTGCGCCCATCGGGCTCAATTGAGTCAGCCGGTCAATGCCTTGCGGGACCTGCTGAGGATTCGCTG
The DNA here is from genome assembly GCF_047303955.1 of Pseudomonas sp. Pseusp88. NCBI lineage: Bacteria > Pseudomonadati > Pseudomonadota > Gammaproteobacteria > Pseudomonadales > Pseudomonadaceae > Pseudomonas > Pseudomonas sp. Pseusp88. The sequence continues at coordinate 123,117 of NZ_JBGLYM010000020.1, forward strand.
TGAGGTATTGGCGCGCGATTACCCCGGTCAGGTTCATAAGGAAAGCTGAATAGTTGCGGTGGCAGCGTTGAAGAATCGGCCTACAGATACTTCGGAAAAGCATGTGCAAAAACGTCTTTTTTGATGACGAAAAGGCACGCTCATTGCGCGGGCTTGTTGGTTTTAACCATCCGTTTTTGACTTTTCAGGAGTGTGAATTCTGCGTCCGGCTTTCGGAATTTTTCTGCGCTTGGGCTGCAAAGCAGGATATAGCGCGGTTTCGCCTGACTCGACCCGGTTTCAGGCCCACTGCGCAGCGAATCTTGTGTCTGCGGGATTTATACACTGCGCCAGCTCGCAACGCCGCCGTGCCTATTTGTTTATCGGGGAACCAACGAACGCAAAGCTTATACTGGCCGCCTAAAGTTGGATCCACATTAACCAGTCCGCTTGCCATATCGCTCATCGGGAGGCTGGCTGAGCTGGAGTCCACCTCGATCAACGGATGACCGCGCACATGCGCGTACGTCATTGCATTGGGACGATTGATTCAACAGGGAGTGAATACATGGAATATGCACCTGGCATCAGCCAGATCGCGACGCTGCTGGCTGACCCCAAGCGCAGTGCGATGATCTGGGCCTTGATGGACGGCACCGCACGACCCTCTGACGAACTGGCCTTGCTGGCCGGACTTTCCACGGCGTCGGCAGGCGCTCATCTGGCGCGCCTGGCTGCGGGTGGTCTGCTCAAACAGGAAGCTCGCGGGCGCAAGCGCTTCTTCCGCCTGGCCGCTCCTGAAGTCGGCGCGGCCGTGGAGGCCCTGGCCAGTGCTTCGCTGGTGCGGGCTGATCAGGTCAGCCGCAGCGTCGCCCAGCCGTTGCCGCCCTTGCCGCTGCGGCGCGTCGGGGTGTGCTGTGACCATCTGGGCGGCGAGATGGCAGAAGAGTTGTACCAGCGCCTACTGAATTCGGGCTGGATCGAGCAGCAGGAGTCCGGCCTGGGTGTCACCAGCATCGGCGTCGCGCGCTTTGCCGAGCGCGGGATCTATATCCCGGCCCTGGCCCATCGCAAGGTGGAAACCGTCTGCGTCTGCCCTGAAACCAATGACATCGGCCTGCATCTGGGCGGTGCGCTGGGGGCCGGGCTGCTGCAATTGTTCATGCAGATGGGCTGGCTGCGGGCCACGGAAGACTACGGGCAGTTACAGGTGTCTTCCAGTGGCCAGCGGGAAATCAGCCGGATCGCCTCGGCAGCCTGAGCCGAGGCATTGGCTCAGGGCTTGACCAGGCGTGCGTCCAGACTGTTCTGGGCCAGGCGCCGGGCCTGATCCTGGGTCATGCCCAGATGGGTGTGCAGGGCATGGAAGTTCTCGGTGACATAGCCGCCAAAGTAGGCCGGGTCATCCGAGTTCACCGTGACCTTCACCCCACGCTCGAGCATGTCGAGGATGTTGTGCTGAGCCATATCGTCGAACACACAGAGTTTGGTGTTGGACAGCGGGCAGACAGTCAGCGGGATCTGCTCGTCGATGATCCGCTGCATCAGGCGCTCGTCTTCGATGGCTCGCACACCATGGTCGATGCGCTGGATCTTGAGCAGGTCCAGGGCTTCCCAGATGTATTGCGGCGGGCCTTCTTCCCCGGCATGGGCCACGGTCAGGAAACCTTCGTTGCGGGCGCGGTCGAAGACCCGCTGGAACTTGCTCGGTGGATGGCCCATCTCCGAACTGTCCAGGCCCACGGCGACAAAGGCATCGCGGAACGGCAGCGCCTGGTCCAGGGTTTTCTCGGCTTGCTCTTCGCTCAGGTGGCGCAGGAAACTGAGGATCAGACCGCTGCCGATACCCAGTTGCTCGCGGCCGTCGGCCAGGGCGCGGGAAATGCCGTCGAGCACCACCTCAAAGGGAATGCCGCGGTCGGTGTGAGTCTGGGGGTCGAAGAACGGCTCAGTGTGAATGACGTTCTGTGCCTTGCAGCGCAGCAGGTAGGCCCAGGTCAGGTCGTAGAAATCCTGCTCGGTGCGCAGGACATCCGCGCCCTGGTAATACAGGTCGAGAAACTCTTGCAAGTTATTGAAGGCATAGGCCCGGCGCAGGGTTTCGACATCATTCCAGGGCAGGGCGATCTTGTTGCGCTCGGCCAGGGCAAACAGCAGCTCGGGCTCCAGCGAGCCTTCCAGATGCAGGTGCAATTCGGCCTTGGGCAGGGCATTCAACCAATCGTACATGTAGATTTTCTCATCAGGTGCAGTGTTCGGCATTCTACAGAGTGCCGCCCGCGAGCGCATGAAACCTGACCGGACGGTTCAGACTTCGGCCTCCTGCTCGCGTCGATAAGCGTAGGTATCGGCAAAGCGCGACAGCAGGAATTCAGCGCAGGTGGTCACAGGATAGCGGGCCGGATGACTTTCGCTGCGGCAGCCCGGCAGACACTCGATCAGCGTGTCGGGATGGGGCTCTGCGAAGAACGGCATCGAGTAGCGATCCATGCCCATCGGGCTGATCACCCGATGCGGCGTGGAGACGTAACGATCGTTGCTCCAGCGCGCCATCATGTCGCCGATATTCACCACGAAGGTTCCGGCAATGGGCGGCGCATCGATCCATTGTCCGCGCACATCACGCACTTGCAGACCGCCTGCGGTGTCCTGGTACAGCAGGGTGACGCAGCCGTAATCGGTATGGGCGCCTGCGCCCTGCTGTTCGGCGCAGCTGGCGGTGGCGCGGGGCGGGTAGTGGATCATGCGCAGTACACTGACTGGCGCGGCAAAGCGCTGGTCGAAAAAGTCACGTTCGATGCCCAGGGCCAGGGTCATGGCGCGCAAAAGTGTCTGGGCCAGGGCCTGCATGTCCTTATAGTGCTGCTCCATCAAGCTTTGCCAGCCGGGCAGGTCGGGGTGACGATTGGGACCGCGCAGCGGTTTGCCGGCCATGACCTCGGGATGATCGGCGGGCAGGTGCAGGCCCATGTCGAAGGTTTCTTTCAGGTCGCTGGGCAGGCTGGGGTCCAGTTGCTCTGTAGCAACGGCGCCATAGCCGCGATGATGGCGGCTCTGGGTGATGTCGATCTTGAGCTTTTCTTCCGGCGCCTGGGCGAAGAACGAGCGCGCCTGGGCCTGTACCGCTTCGATGCGCTCGGCGCTGATCGGGTGACCCTTGATATAGAAAAAGCCCCACTCGCGACAGGCACTGTCGATCTGCCCGGCGACGGTTTGCCAGGCTTGCTCGTCGGTGCTGTAGAGCGGGGTTATGTCGATGATGGGGAGTCGGTTCATGCTGCGCTCGTTCATTTTCGGGGCTGATGTGGGACCGGCTTTAGCCGGGAATATGCCTTCCCGGCTAAAGCCGGTCCCACGGATGAAACACGGAGAGTGCCTTTATCTACTTCGGCAGATCCGCGGTGATGCCTTCCACGTAGTAATTCATCGAAGCCAGTTCAGCATTGGTCGCCGTCGTCCCCGCCGGGATTTTCACAGCGCCGCTCTGGTCCTTGATCGGGCCGGTGAACGGGTGCATTTCGCCGCTCTTGATACTGGCGATGATTGCCTCGGCTTCGCTCTTCACGTCAGCAGGCACCACGTCGCTGATCGGTAGTTCGACGGTGCCGTCACTGAGCCCGCCCCAGAAGTCCTGGGATTTCCAGGTGCCGTCGATCACGCTCTGGGTCGCCTTGATGTAATGCGGGCCCCAGTTGTTGACGATGGAGGTCAGCACCGACTTGGGTCCGAAGTGCGCCATGTCCGAGGCGTAGCCGACGGAATACACACCACGGCGTTCGGCCGTCTGGATCGGGGCCGGGCTGTCAGTGTGCTGGAAGATCACGTCCACGCCCTGATCGATCAGGGCGTTGGCGGCGTCGGCTTCCTTGCCCGGGTCAAACCAGGAGTTGACCCAGACCACCTTGATCTCGGTGCCCGGGTTGTACTTGTTCAGGGCCAGCTGGATGGCGTCGATATCGCGGATCACTTCCGGGATCGGGAAGGAGGCGACGTAGCCGATCTTCTTGGTCTTGGTCATCTTCGCCGCGAGGAAACCGCCGACGTAGCGACCCTCATAGGTCTTGGCCAGGTAGGTGCCCAGGTTTTTGTCCTGCTTGTAGCCGGTGGCGTGTTCGAAGGTCACCTTGGGGAATTGCTTGGCGACTTTCAGCGTCGGGTTCATGTAACCGAACGACGTGGTGAAAACCAGGTTGTAACCGTCCTTGGCCATATTGCGGATCACTCGCTCGGCGTCGGCACCTTCGGGCACGTTCTCCACGTAGTTGGTAGTCACCTTGTCGCCGAGGGCGGCGGCCATGGCCTTGCGGCCCTGTTCGTGCTGATAGGTCCAGCCGTGGTCACCGATAGGGCCGATGTAGACGAAGCCGACTTTCAGCGGGTCGGCGGCAACAGCCATCAGGCTGGAGCCCAGGCCGATCACGGCAGCCATTGCACACAACAGCTTCTTCAGCGGACGACGTGGGTGAGAGGTGGAATGCATCGGGTCGAGCTCCTTGTGGTCTTGTTGGCGGCGCCGGCAAATCGGGCTGTCCAACCAATGCAAAAAACTGACCAACAGGACAAGTAATGGCGTTTGACGGTCTCGCGCGGCTTGCGGCGCATGGCACACGACACGTGACAGTGCATGGCCGAGTGCACTTGCTGTGAACTGGTGCAGCGATAGTGGCAATTGAAACCTTTAGACTACCCTGCGCTCTACAGGCGCTGGATGTACAACACATGGACCGGAAAAGGCAGGCAATGGGCTCTCTACTCAAGCAAGAAAAGTTTCTGCTGTTGGCGATTGCCGCAGCCTTCATCGCATACCCGCTTGAACACATGTTGCTGTCCCATGGTCAGGGCGTTGCCCTTATCTCCGGGATCGTGCTGGTGCTGGCGATCATCTGCGCGTCGATGCGCGTGGCCCACCACGCCGAGTTGCTGGCGGAAAAAGTCGGCGATCCCTACGGCACCATGATCCTGACCCTGTCAGCGGTGCTGGTGGAGGTGGTGATCCTGGCGATCATGATGAGCAACGAGGCCTCGCCCACTTTGGTGCGGGACACCATCTATTCGGCGGTGATGCTGGACATCAACGGCATCCTCGGCCTGGCCGCGCTGATGGGCGGCTTCAAGCATGGCGAGCAGCCCTACAACGACGATTCGGCCCGCACCTACAGCGTGATGATCCTCACGGCGGTGGCGGTGTCCATGGTAGTGCCGGAGTTTGTGCCCGAGGCCAAATGGAAGCTGTATTCGATGTTCACCATCGGCGCCATGGTGCTGCTGTACACGGTGTTTTTGCGTATGCAGGTCGGCCCGCACAGTTACTTCTTCAGTTACAGCTATCCGCAGAAGCATCACGGGGAGCAGTCGGGGCATGAGGAAGATCCCGTCAACCTCAAGCTGTCCATCGGCATGCTGGTGCTGGGTATTGTGGTGATTGGTGCCCTGGCGGAAGTCATGGCCAAGACCATCGATCTGGGCCTGCAAGGCAGCGGTGCGCCGCCGGTGTTGGCTGCGGTATTGGTGGCGACCATTTCCGCCGCGCCGGAAATCCTCACCGCCTTGCGCGCAGCCCTGGCCAATCGCATGCAATCGGTGGTCAATATCGCCCTCGGTGCTTCGCTGTCCACGGTGATCCTCACGGTGCCGGTGATGGAAGCCATGGCCCTCTACACCGGCCAACCCTTCCAGATGGCGATGACTCCGGTGCAAACCGTGATGATCTTCGTCACCCTGCTGGTCAGCGCGATCAACCTCAATGACGGGCAGACCAACGCCATCGAGGGCATGACCCACTTTGTGCTGTTTGCGACGTTCATCATGCTGTCGCTGATCGGGCTCTGAATGCATATTCTGTGGGACCGGGGTTTTGCCGGGAGGGAAATACCCGCGAAAACCCGGGCCCCAAAAGTTGCCCCGGTTGAATTAATTTGGTGGGCCCACGCGTGAGCGCCCCAAAGTGCAGCGCCCCCCAAA